>NZ_NJGF01000007.1:0-225658 GCF_002209985.1 Bacillus sp. K2I17 | reverse complement strand
ATATCGAATCTCAATGGCTGCTTAGTCTTTTTTTAAAGCTGTCTACTTGACGGGGATAAGACCAATTTGAGTGTCTTATTTTATTATCGTTGATATAGCCTGCTTGTATATAAGCTGTTGTTTTCCATCAACTAACATTAAAACGGTAAATTTGTCTATTGCAACAACTTCTCCTACTATTCTAACGCCACTCTTTAAAAAAATTGTAACAATACCTTTTTCTTCTTTTATTTGTTTATATAGCTCTTCTTGTAAATGTTCCAAATACTTTTCTCTCCTTTTCCGCAAAATATCTTAATATAAAACACTACAAATTATTTATGTACTTTATCTTTTACATTCATAAACTTATTAATAAGTATATCTAAATCTCGGCTAAATAACAAAACTTTATCATGATCCAATCCGTGTCTAGCAACAAGTTGGATTAGCTCTTTCTTTTTGTTTTCTATTTTATTGTGTAATTTTCCCATCTCCATCTCTTTACTAAAACTCCCTTTTCCCATAATATTACTTGTAAAATTATAGTACAAATCCTCTCATAAAAAAATATAAAAATGGTTTTTTTTACAATTTTTATATTTTTTTATGAACAAATTGCAAAATATATAATGATTTCTTCACATACCCCCAGCACAATATACAATCAAAATAACCATACAGGCGTTTGTCTAATTACAAAAGAGACTGGCTCCTTTTCCATACAAAAAACATACTGTATATAGTAGTCCATGAATTATATAGATTAACTTACTCAAAAGGAGGAAAACATATGAGCTATGGTGGAAGTTGCTCTGGTTTCGGCGGTGGATTTGCTTTGCTTATCGTACTATTCATCCTTCTAATCATCATCGGATGTAGCTGCTGGGGTGGCGGCGGATACGGATACTAATATATCCTATCCTTAACAAATGAACGAAAAACTATACGAAAACAGCTCATATTTGAGCTGTTTTTTCATACTTTCGTATGAAGTGATATCCCTCTTTTTTGTGATTTCAACTAATAAAAAAACGTTTACTATGAAATAAGAAATGTTTTACTAAGGAGGATTATAATGATTAAAGGTCTTTACGAAGCACACTTACCTGTCAGTAACTTAGAGATATCAATATCTTTTTATGAATCACTTGGACTGAAATTATATAAAAGAGGAGATGATATTGCTTTCTTTTGGATTAAAGAAAACGAAAGTTGGCTCGGTCTTTGGGAAGGCACAGAATACAAAGTTAATTATCATCCCTCTTTACGGCACATCGCCTTTCAAGTAAGCTTACATGATTTAGAAAATGCGATTCATTGGCTAAATCAAAAAGGAATTTCAGCAAGAAAAGATTTTGGAATGGAACCAATTGAACCGATTGTTTTTCCAGAATTAGCACATGCCGCCGTATACTTTAACGATCCTGACGGAAATAGTTTAGAATTGATCGCACAATTACCTGTTGGACTTCCTACAGCGGAGAAAGTGTATTTAAGCGAGTGGAAAAAACAAGTTCAAGCATCATCATTACATAAAGATTAAATTTTATGTCAGTTTCTTATTCCACACTTCTAAAAACAAATAAAAACTTCAATAAACTATTTTACGGGCAAACGTTAAGTGTACTTGGAGATTGGTTTCATACTTTAGCTTTAGTAACATTCGTCTATAGCATAACGGAATCTCCGTTTATGATTGCACTCACTTTTATAAGTAAAGGTTTACCACAGCTACTTCTTAGCCCTTTTATAGGCGGAGTTGTAGATCGTTTTTCTAAAAAGAAGATTCTGATTTTTACCGATTTTTTACGAGGCATGATCGTCCTCACTTACTTATTTGCATTATATAAAATTGAGATTATTTTCATTTCTAACATATGTTTATCCGTACTTTCTTGTTTATTTGAACCAGCTAAACAAGCAACCTTAAAAAATATCGTACACCAAAATCATTTCGTAACTGCTAACTCTCTTTCTAGTACAATTAATGGTTTTATGTCTATTATGGGTGCTTCTTTGGGCGGGATAATTGCACAATCTTTACATATTGAGTTCGCTTTTTTAGTAAATAGCCTGTCATACTTTATTTCAGCCTATTTTATTTATAATATGAATATCCCTTCTCATGATACTTGTAACAAGTAAAAAAGCATTTTTTACTGATATAAAAGATGGGTAAAGTTTTTTCATTCCATTATTCCATTTACGGATCTCTTATTCAGTTATCCATGTTTTTTACAGGAGCGCTTTTAGAAATTCTTTCTCCGCAAATTATTGGTAGCCTATTAGCTCTATGCTGTATTTTTGTTAGTTTTATATGGCTTTACCTGTTTTATCGCGGGAAACTGAGTGAAGAATCTACTAACACTTAATAGCATGTTTATGTACATGCTATTTTTCTTTATGTCGAAATATAAAGGAAAAAGGCGATTTATTTTCCTTACGTTCTAATTTTTTAGAATGTACAATAAATTTAGATCATAAGAAAGGAGATATCATAATGTTTGACGATAGACTTACTATTTCAGCTGAGCAGCAGAAGCTCATTTCTAATGCAACTCGCATTCAAATTCTTCACCTTTTAAAAGACGAGGCACTCACTGCAAAACAAGTAGCTACTAAACTAAATAAATCTGCTGGTAGCGTTCATTATCACGTTCAAATTTTATATGATGGAGGGTTACTTGAATTAGTAGACACGAAAGAAAAACGAGGAATTATTGAAAAATATTACAAGGCAAAATCTGCTCATTTCTATATTAAAGAAAGCGGCACAGAAGGAACGAATACAGGCAGTCATATTGTATCTCATTTATTTTTAACTCCAGAGGAATTACAACAGCTTACTTGGGAAGTTACACAAGTTTTATTACGCTGGGAAAACAAAACCGCTCGTCAATCAAACTCCGAAGAGGAATACGCTATTTCCTGCAGGATTAAAAAACAATGAAAGAAAGGTCCAACTGCTTATGAAAAATAAATTATTATTATTGTCGGGAACAGGAATTTCTCGTTTAGGTGATTTTATGTATCTCATCGCCCTAAACTTAATGGTGTTAAATAGCACAAACTCCCCTGCTGCTGTAGCAGGATTATGGATTGTAGGTCCAATTGCCACCGTTGTTACAAAAATATGGTCTGGTAGTATAGTAGATCGATTAAACAAACGGTCCATTATGCTCATCACAGATATAATTCGGGCAGCTCTTATTGGCTGTATTCCACTATTTGATTCTATTTGGGCCATTTATATTTTTATCTTTTTAACTCGCATCGCTACATCATTTTTCGATCCAGCTTCATTCACTTATAAAACGATGCTCATACGAGCTGAAGAACGCGCTCAATTTAACGCTTGGAATAGCTTTTGTACAAGCGGGGCTTTCATTATCGGTCCAGCTCTTGCTGGAATACTTCTCACCACGTACTCAGCATCCTTTGTGATTTACTGCAACTCACTTTCCTTTCTACTTTCTACCATTCTCATTTACTTCTTGCCAAACATTACACTACAAACAAAACAAAACGAAGAAGTTGCAAATACTTTAGTACAAACATTACGAAGTGATTGGAAACAAGTTTTTTCATTCGCTCGAACTGAAAGTTACATTATTCTCATATTCGTTTTATTTCAAGCTACTATGCTTGTCTCTATGGCACTCGATTCACAAGAAGTTGTTTTCACAAAACAAGTACTGTTTTTATCCAATATAGAATATAGCATGCTTGTTAGTATAACTGGTGCTGCTTACGTTTTCGGTTCATTTCTTGTTTCTCTCTTTGCTAAACGATTACCAATTCAACATTGTATCGGATTAGGTATGATTTTCACAGCAATAGGCTATGTAATTTTCGCCTTTTCAAATTCATTTATAGTTGCAGCGAGTGGTTTCATTTTACTTGGCATTTCTTCATCATTTGCTGGTACTGGCTTTATAACATTTTATCAAAATAACATCCCTGTACATATGATGGGACGTATTGATAGCGTATTTGATTCCATAAAAAATTTCATCCAAATCTTTTTCATTTTAGCAATTGGGGCATCCGCACAATTTCTTTCCGTTCAAATCACTGTAATCAGTAGCTCATTACTCATTCTTTTCCTTTCCTGTTTATTAGCAATCCGGGTAATGAAACCTTCACGAGAAAAATATTTTAAAGCTACAGGGTCATCATTGGAATATTAAATGCGAGAAAAAAGCGGCTATTTAGCCGCTTTTTTCCCGTTTTAAAGGACAGTAAGCCCCACTGATTAAAGTTTCACTTTATGTTAAAATATGTATTGGACCTAATTATGTAGGAGGACTATTTTGGAGATTATATTCACTTTCATATGTATTATATTAGTAGCTTCTATTTTACAAACAAGTACAGGTTTTGGCTTTTCTATTATGGCAACACCTTTCTTACTCATGTTATTTCTACCACAAGAAGCTATACAAATAAATATCATTTTATCATTAATTATTTCTATATCACTCATCTGGAAAATAAGAATGGACATTGATTTTATTCTACTGAAAAGATTAATTTTCGGAAGTATAATTGGTGTTCCTTTTGGTATTATCATTTTCACTTCCATTAACATCAACACATTTAAATTAGCAATTAGCATCCTTCTCTTACTATTAACGTTGATGCTAATATGCAACTTTAAGATTCAATCAACAAAATCTAGAGATTTCATAGTTGGCGGATTATCTGGTCTTTTAACGACAAGTATCGGTATGCCAGGACCTCCACTGTTACTTTATTTTACAGGAACTGATACGAAAAAGGAGAAGTTACGAGCAACTACATTGGCTTTTTATCTATTTATATATTTCATTAGTCTACTAACTCAAATACTCTTCACTGGGACAAACAAAACAATTTGGGAATCCAGTTTATATGCTATTCCAATCGTATTTCTAGGTTTGTATATAGGTCAAATTATTTTCAAATGGCTTAATCAACGGATTTTTCAAATATTTACGTACATCCTTTTGAGTTGTACGGGTATGTATCTTCTTATTGAAAGTTTGCATTTATTATAAGTAAGTTTTTCAAGATAAAACGATTAAAGCTTGCTTCATTTTTCTCCTCCAAAAAAGGCAGACCTGCATGCAGGTCTGCCTTTTTACTCATTTCTTATTAAATCCTTTTTCACTTAAAAACTCTTTCATATGCATTCTTTTTTCTTTAGCCATAAACGAACTCATTGATTCCGTCCATGTTACGTTTTTCTTGTTTGCTGATCTTTCTTTGTAATACGAGCTCATCGTTTCATCGTATTCGTTTAATAATTCATCATATTTCTTTTCATCATACCCATTTTCATGAAGAATTGCTGCTACTGGTAAACGCGGTTTCACTCCATGATTTTCATCTGGTACACCAACTGTCATTCCGAATATAGGATATACTTTATCTGGTAAATGAAGCAATTCACTTACTTCTCTCGGGTTATTACGAATACCACCAATATAACAAATACCGTATCCTAACGATTCTGCTGCTAACGCTACGTTTTGCGCGAACAGTGAAGCATCTACAGTCGCAACGATAAAGTCTTCTACTCCTTCATGCTTAATCTCTGTACCATGCTGTTCACACGCCATTTCAAGTCGTTTTAAATCTGCACAACAAACAAAGAATGCTGCGCAGTCTTTCACGTGACGATTTCCGGATAGCTCTGCTAGTTTAACCTTTAGGTCTTGATCTGTTACATATATAACAGAATACGCCTGTACAAAATGCGAGGAAGCAGCATGCTGCGCAGCTTGCACCATTCTTTCTACTACATCTTTCGGAATTGATTCTTCTTTATATTTACGAACTGAAACGTGTTGCTCCATTTTATGTATGATCTCATTCATGAAAAACACTCCTTTTTTCTCTTCATAATGAAAAATTAACATATCTTTTTCAATATTCACAACTTATAAGCACAAAAAGAGCAATTCTTTTTGAATTGCTCTTTTTTAAAACGTCTATTAGTACGGTAAATGAAATTATATCGACGATTCCTTGCATTATATCAACGATTTTTCAAATATATCGACTTATCAACAAATACCGACAGGTTTACATCAAATTATTTCTTGTCTTATTACGTTGTTTTCAAAACTTTAATACCTTTTACGATATTCCAAATGAAGTAATAAATCCCTACAAGAATGAATACTGCATATGTGATCATCATTCCAATTCCAGCACCATCAGATTGATTGAAGCTTAAACCATATATGCCGGATACTGCTAATCCACCAAATAAAACCGCATACGGGAAAATATGTGACCAAAATGATTTTTTCGCGTGGTATTTCACTTCATCCTCCGCAACGAAGTAGACGATAATTGGCAGTAAAAATGGTGCAAAAAAGATACTAAAGTAACATAGTGAAGATAATATATTATTTCCTTTCATCCGATTCACCTCTAAATAGTTTTTGTTATCTTCATTATGTCAGGAATCGATTCTAGAAACTATCGCTTTACCTTTCATGAACATGACATATTTGTAAGATTTTCATCAAAAATAATCCCGACTGGACTTCCAGACGGGATTACTTTTCTCTATATTCGATTCATAAACCAATATTGCGTAATGGCTAAATACTCTCGTATATTCGATGGAATGACAATTCGCTTCGGTGTTTCAGCCGGAAGACCTTCTAATTGTAAACCTTGCTTGGCTGCTATTTTTTTCGCTCTAAACATATGGAAATCGTTTGTTACGATCATTCCTTTTTTCATATTGTCTGGAATTAACGGTTTTGAGAATTTAATATTCTCATCTGTACTCGTTGACTTATCTTCCATTATAATGCGGTCTTCTGCAATTTTTAGTTTCATTAATCCATTTTTCATTGCTAATGCTTCTGAAATATCTTCTCCTTTTCCTTTCCCTCCAGATACTATAGCAAGTGTTTTCTCATGTGATTGTAAATACTCAGCTGCTTTATCAATACGATATTGCAATGAGTACGACGGTTTCGTTCCATTTACTTTCGAGCCTAATACAATTATATAATCCGCATCGTATGTTGCATTCATCTGTCCATGCTTATAAATGTTATATTGTAAAAATCCTGCATAAACGGTGCAAATGATTATAATGCCTATCATATACTTAATTATTTTCTTCTTTTTCATATCCATATACTCCTATGTTCTTTGCTTCTTTCATGATAATATCCATTTATTTGTTTGTATACAGACAAATTCCAATTCAGCCTAATTTATCCTCTGGAAAGTAATATTTATATTTCTTTCGGGAACAGTAAGTACAACTTTGCACGAAGGAGTGTCTCTATTGCTTCTCTTTTTATGTAACGTATCGTTCTTTTTCATCTTATTTTTACTATCACTTAAAATGCTCGGTAAATCAGCTTTAGCACAACTAACTCCTCATGATTTTGGTGCTATTATCTTTTTATCTTATTTAGCTTTTCAGGCCATACCTGTCTCTGGTGCTTTGCAAGCTTTTCTCGGTATGGTCGTTATTACATGTTTGCATTTGCTTCTTACAAAATTAAGCTTACTAAACAAACTAAATCGTTTTATTCTCGGGCACCCTATCATTTTAATTAAACATGGTGATATTATTTTTGAAAACTTACAAAAAAGTAGATATCCAATCGCTGAACTACTGTCTAACCTTCGCGTCGCAGGATATCCAAGTGTTCACGAAATTGAATATGCTATTTTAGAAGCGAACGGAGCCATTAGCATTTTACCAAAGCGTGAACTTGTACCATTAACTCCAAAAGATTTAAACATAGATGTTACGTATGCTGGATTACCAATTGCCCTTATCGTTGATTCGCAAATTCAATACGATAACTTAAAGTTAATTCATAAAGACGAAAAATGGTTATATAAAGAATTAAAAGAAAAGGGCATCACTAATATTAAAAGCGTTGCTTTCGCGTCTGTTCAAGAAACAGATGGATCTTTTGCGATTAGTTTAAAAGAGTAAAAAAATCCCCTTACTTGCTCAAGGGGATTTTCTTCATTAAATCGCTTCTTTCTCTCCCGCCATATTTAATGGAACAGGATGTTTCATGCGATTCATCGTAAATACGATAATCGCTGTCAATACTTCAGCTACTGGCATAACGAGCCAAATTCCATTTATCCCAAATACTTTTGGCATAATCCATAATAATGGAATAATAAATAGTAACCCTCGGCTCATTATAATCAGCACTGATTTTGTCGTTTGTCGCACTGATTGGAAGTACTCTCCATACACAATGTTATATCCTAAAAATACATATTGGATAAAGAACAAGCTAATACCCGTTAATGTTAACTCCAATAACTCTGGAGATTGGACATCAAATAGACCAATAATATATTTCCCGAAGAATAATCCGATAACTATTGCAATACCACCGAGTACTACCGCAATTTTTACAGCGAACTTTAATCCTTCACGCAATCTTTCTGGTAAATTTGCCCCGTAATGGAAACTAGCGATCGGTTGTAACGCTGCTCCAACACCGAAGAATAGTAGTAATGTCATCGCATGAATACTGTTCACCATCGCATAAGAAGCGACTCCTACTTCTCCTGCATATTGAACGAATGCAATATTAAAACCAATCGTAACAATCGCTACTGTACTTTCTGCTGTAAAACTAGGAAAACCTATAATCATAATTTGTTTAACTGTATCCCATTCAAAATGGAATTTCGTCCACTTTAAAATACTACTTTTTCTAAAGAAATGCGTTAATAATACAAGGAAACCAATTGCTGCTGAAAGAATAGTCGCTGAAGCAGCACCTGTTACACCCCATCCAAAGATGAAAATAAAGATATAGTCAAACACTATATTTAATACAGCAGTTACAACTAGACCTGCCATTGCTAAATTAGGATTTCCGTCATTTCGTATAAATGTACTTAAAATATTTTCTAAAACGTATATCATTCCAAATGTTAATAACACGTGTAAATAGTCTAACGCATACGGTAAAATCACTTCGTTTGCACCGAATAAGTATGCTAAATCTTCTATTCTCCATAAGCAAATCGCTGCTAACACACCTACGATAATTACTGCTACCGTCATGGATTGAGTAAAAATAGATCTTGCCCTATCTAATTTATTTTCACCTAGTGCAATGGAATATAACGTTGCCCCGCCCATTCCAATCCATAATGAAATAGAGAAGAAAATTGAAAACGCTGGAATAGCCACGTTTACTCCTGCTAATCCGTTCGCTCCAACTCCCCTACTAATCATAACCGCATCAATCACAATATTAACTGACATTAACACCATTCCTAGAACGGCTGGTATTAAATAAGAAATAAATAAACTTTTTATCGGTTTTTCTCTTAACTTTTCTGTTGTTTCCATCATATAAATGCTCCTTTTTCAATGCTCTGTTCACAGTTTAAACCTTAAAGTTACTTGAAGGTCAATAGAGAATTAAAAAATAGGTAACTTAATTATCGTGTTTGATGCCAATTTGTAATGATACGAGTCCTACAACTTATTGCTTTGTTTTTTCATTATAGGAATTTGAATTTCTGTTACTTGCTCCTCTGGATTATCTGTTACAGACCAATCAATTAATGCAATCTCAATCGCATCTCCACTTACTTCGTATCCTTCTTGATCAATATATTTCATTAACTTCTTATATGTTTCATCCGTTTCTTCATATGGTCCATGATGATATACACAGGCAAACATGCCTTCTTTAATTTCATCTGAACTATGTATTTGAAAAGGCATGTAATCCAAAAGAATAAAAACACTGCTATATGCTTGAAACTCATTTTGCATTAATCCTTTTTTCGCAACTGTTACACCGATATCTCCAGAGAATAAGCTATCATCCATTTGTTTCATATTTTTTTGCAACGAATGAATATAGTACTCAAACATATCATCCGTCGTATTCGGGGCAACCGCAATTGCTGTAATTTTTCGCTGCGGGATCTCTTTAATTACCATTTGTTCAGCTTTTGCTTTTGTCGCTTCCTTAATTAAATGAATTTTATGTTCCATTTTCGCCAAAGCATACTCAATTTCTCTTTGTTTTTTCAACATCATTTCTTGTTGTTTTTCCAGTAAATTGAGTGCGTATGCCGGATTTCTTTCATCAATATATTTCTTAATTTCCTTTAATGGAATATTTAATTGGCGTAAAAATTTAATCGTATCTAATAGTGAAAATTGATCGATCGTATAATAGCGATAATTTGTTTGCGGGTCCACAATGGACGGATGAAAAATCCCCTTTTCATCATAATAGCGTAAAGTAGATTCCGCTATATTATGCATTTTTGCCATTTCTCCAATTGTAAAACGTTTATTTAATAACATATACCCTTCTCCAATTCATAAAAAATGTAGCCTTATTTCTTCTTATTATATAGTGATTCCCTCCATACCTAAATCGAATCCTATCATGAAAATCTGCTATTTTTTCATTGATTTTTCATACATTTTATTATATATTAATTACAGGTTCAAATTACGAGTTCAAAAGAACTTGTAATCAGACCCTTTGTTTAATGGGTTTTACATATTTTCATTAGGCAAATTCCGAGAAATCGTATGATAAAAATAAAAATGATGAGGAGAGGATCCGATGGATTTCGAATTTTTCTTTCAAATTGCACTTATTTTATTAAGTACAAAGCTTGCTGGTGACCTTAGTGTTAGACTAGGTCAACCTTCTGTACTCGGTAAATTAATTGTCGGTATCGTTATCGGTCCAGCTATATTAGGTTGGATTGAAAATTCAGAGCTTCTAACACAATTAAGTAATGTCGGTGTTATTCTTTTAATGTTTATGGCAGGACTTGAAACAGACTTAGAGGAATTAAATGCAAATCGTAATTCTTCTTTAGCTGTTGCACTTGGAGGTATCATTCTACCATTCGTAGGTGGTTACGTTTCTGGTCTTGTTATGGGAATGGAACAAGGAAATGCT
The DNA here is from genome assembly GCF_002209985.1 of Bacillus sp. K2I17. NCBI lineage: Bacteria > Bacillati > Bacillota > Bacilli > Caryophanales > Bacillaceae > Bacillus > Bacillus sp. K2I17. The sequence continues at coordinate 214,730 of NZ_NJGF01000007.1, read as the reverse complement.
GTATTTTTAGGATTACTTCTATGTGCGACAAGTGTTAGTATTTCCGTACAAACACTTCGTGATTTAGGAAAGATGAAAACACGTGAAAGTACAACTATGCTTGGCGCGGCTGTATTTGATGACATTCTTGTTGTTATTTTATTAGCATTTGCAATGAGCTTCTTAGGTACAGACGATGTTAACTTAACAATGGTTATCTTGAAGAAAGTTGTATTCTTCGCTTCTATTATTTTAATCGGATGGAAAGGTGTTCCTGCGATTATGCGCTGGTTATCACCACTACGCGTATCTGAGTCTATCGTGAGCGCGGCTCTTATCATCTGTTTCTCATTCGCATATTTCGGCGAACTATTAGGAATTGCTGGTATTATCGGTGCTTTCGCCGCTGGTATCGCTATTTCTCAAACGAACTACAAACATGAAGTAGAAAAGAAAGTAGAACCAATCGCTTACGCTATGTTCGTTCCAGTATTCTTCGTTAGTATCGGTATGAATATTACATTTGACGGTATTGGCAATCAAATTTGGTTCATCCTAGCATTAACAGTAATCGCTGTATTAACGAAACTAATTGGTTGTGGATTTGGTGCACGAATGACTGGATTTGGCGCTAAGTCTTCTGCAATTATCGGTGCTGGAATGGTTTCTCGTGGTGAAGTTGCACTTATCATCGCAGGAACAGGACTTTCTTCAGGTCTACTAGCACAAGATTACTTTACAGCTATCGTTATTGTCGTTATTTTAACTACAATGATTACACCACCAATGTTAAAATACACTTTTGGTGCAAAAGATAAAGCAATGAAAGCAAGTAAATAAGTTTAATAAAAAAGGAGATTGCTATCTTATAAGATAGCAATCTCCTTTTTCGTTTTATCTTTAAACAATTTTATTCGTTTTTAACCATTTTTCAAAAATAATTCGTGCTTCTTCATCGTCCATATCATTACTAAATGAATACACCATAATGCCATAATCATCTATATATTCACCTAGCTTCATTTTCTCCACTTTCTTATAAAAATTGTCTACCTCATAGTGCGGAATATAAGCGTCCCAAACTGGTTCATTTATTCTTTTGTACGCCGTCACTTCTAAATCGTATCCATCTTCATAATACCCGATGTGATAATGTTGACTAGGGTCATATTTCTTCATAAAAGTTCCCTCCCTTTGAAAATTTATCATATTTCACATAATAAACAAAAGCGAGCTGTATATTACAGCTCGCTCGATTCATTAAATACGTTCCATCGCCGTCTTCAACGTTCCAACAACAAAGGCAATTTCTTCACTTGAAATAACAAGTGGTGGTGCTAATGTTAAGACGTTATTATATCCTGCTGTTGTCATGCCGTTTCGTCCAATAATTAAACCTTTTTCTTTACAAGCATTTACAACACTTGCAATTTTGTCGTTATCAATTGGTTCTTTCGTCTCTTTATCATTTACTAGTTCGATTCCAACTAGTAGACCTTTCCCTCTAATATTCCCAACAAGTGGATGCTCTCCAATTTCTTCTTTTAATTGCTCTAATAAAAGCGAGCCCATTTGTGCAGATCGCTCAATTAAATTTTCATTTTCCATAATCTCTAAGTTTTTAAGCGCTAATGCACAAGCTGCAGGATTTCCACCAAATGTATTAATATGACGGAAGAATTCATATTCTCCCTTCCCTTTAAATGCTTCATATATTTCTTTTTTCACAGCTGTCGCTGATAACGGTAAATATGCGCTCGTAATCCCTTTTGCCATCGTAATAATATCTGGCTGAACGTCATAATTCATAAATCCAAATGCTTTTCCTGTACGTCCGAAACCGCAAATCACTTCATCACTAATGAGCAAGGCACCGTGTTTTTGACACGTTTCATGAACAGCTTTCATATAGTCTTGTGGCGGCATTAAAATGCCTCCGCCCGTAATAATTGGTTCCATAATAAAAGCTGCAATCGTTTCACTTAATTCCCATGTCATAACGCGATCTACTTCTTTTACACATTCTACATCATAAATATTCTCTCTTTCTATTCCAGGCATACGATAACAATCTGGCGGCGTTACATGTAAAAATCCTGAAGCAAATGGCTCATATTGATATCTACGCTGTGCTTGTCCAGTCGCTGCCATCGTCGCCATTGTATTTCCATGATACCCGCGGTAACGTGACATAAATTTATAACGATGCGGTTCACCTTTTTGAGCATAGTATTGTCTTGCTATTTTAAAAGCTGTTTCGTTCGCTTCCGAGCCACTATTAGAGAAGAAAATAACATACTCTCCTCCAAGCCACTCATTTAATTTTTCTGCAAGCTTTATAGCCGGTTCATGCGATTGTGACATTGGAAAGTATGATAATGTTTGTAATTGCTTATAAGCCGCCTCTGCGAGCTCTTTTCTGCCATATCCACTATTCACACACCAAAGACCACTCATACCATCTAAATATCTTTTCCCTTCTATATCTTCAACCCAGCACCCTTCTGCTTTTGCCCCTACCATTGTACTATTTGGACTAAAGGGACGCATTCCGTGCCAAACATATTGCTCATCTTTTGCTAATAATTCATCAGTCTGTTTCGTTTTCATCATTTCTTCCACCTTCCATAACAACTTATTTTTCACAAAAGCTGTGCTGGTGCCATGATGATTTAATTTTCTCCCTGCTTATTTTCATTCCACAAAATTAAGACAAAATCCTACTTACAATACAGTAATATTTACAAGAAAAAAAGAGCTTTTCTTATATATCGAAAAGCCCTTCTCTTTTTAATGTGACGATGCATCACTAACACCATGACCTGTATTAGATTTCACAAGAATCTCATCAAATTTCGCAGCATCTTCTTTCTTACTAGATAACACGGTTCCTAAATATGCTGCAAGGAATCCAAGCGGAATTGAAATAATTCCAGGTGTCGTATATGGGAATATCGCTTCCCCAACAAATATAGCTTTTCCAGCTACAGGGTTCCAAACATTTGGACTTAAGGCTACGAGAACAATTGCTGATACAAGACCAACGACCATACCCGAAATGGCACCTGTTGTATTGAAGCGCTTCCAATATATTGTGAATAATATAACTGGTAGATTTGCACTCGCTGCAACTGCAAATGCTAATGAAACTAAAAATGCTACGTTCAACGTTTGAGCAAATAACGCTAGTATAATGGATAATACCGCTACCCCAATAGACGCATAGCGAGCCATTGACACTTGCTCTTTTTCCGTTGATTTCCCCTTGCGAATAATTTCATTATAAAAATCATGTGCAAATGCTGATGCTGCTGTTAATACAAGGCCTGCCACTACAGCTAAAATAGTTGCAAAGGCAATTGCTGATACGAAAGCAAATAAGAAATCTCCACCTAACGCTTTAGCTAATAAAGGTGCTGCCATATTACCAGCAGGGTTTGCTTTCATAATTGCCTCATTTCCTACAAATGCTGCTGCCCCAAATCCTAAGAAGATTGTCATAATATAAAATGCGCCAATTAACCACGTAGCGTACACAACAGATTGCCGTGCCGTTTTTGCATCACGTACTGTAAAAAAGCGAACAAGAATATGTGGTAATCCGGCAGTACCAAGAACTAGTCCTAAATTTAAAGACAGTGTATCAAGACCATCCTTATACTTTACCCCTGGATTTAAAAATGAATCTTTTAATGGCGTAGCTGTTTTCATTTGCGCGAACATTTCAGTCACACTAAAATTAAATTTTGAGAAAACGATAACAGAAATAATAAATGTACCAGCCATAAGTAATACAGCCTTAACAATTTGTACCCAGCTCGTCGCAGTCATTCCGCCAAAAATAACGTACACTGTCATTAATGTACCAACGATTAAAACGGATGTCGTATATTCGATCCCTAATAATAATTTAATAAGTGCACCAGCCCCAACTAATTGTGCAATCATATAAAAAATCGAAATCGTCATTGTATTAAGCGCTGCAACGCCGCGAACTTTTTTCGCATCAAAACGCGCCGCAATCATATCTGCTAACGTGTACTTCCCTAAATTTCGAAGTGGCTCTGCAACTAAGTATAATACAACTAAGTAAGCAACTAAGAAACCGATACTATAAAAGAACCCATCAAAACCAGTTAATGCGATGGCTCCGGCTATACCAAGAAAAGACGCAGCAGACATATAATCTCCCGCAATGGCCAGACCATTTTGCCAACCAGTTAATCCCCCTCCAGCTGTATAAAACTCACTCGCATTTTTCGTTTTCTTCGATGCAAAATAAGTTATGACGAGTGTACCAAGAACGATGATTAAAAATAATGCAAAAGCGGTTACATTCAAAGTTAGCCCCTCCCTTTTTGCATATCTTGTAGAATTTTTTGCGAGATTTTATCAAAGGATTCTGCTTTTTTGCTATAAATCATACATAATGACCACGTCATGATAAATTGCGCAAATGCAAACACCCATGCCCACGTAACATCCCCAAATGCTGGTGTATTGAGCACCTTTGAATACGATGTTAAAATAGGTAATGCAATAAAAAAGCTTAAAAAGAAAATACTCATCGGAACGATAAACTTCTTTTTCGTATTTAATAGCAATTGAAATTCTTCTGACTGAACAACCTCTGTATAATTCACTTCATTTTGTAACTTACGTGCTGATGTATCATCTCTTTTCATTCCCATTCCCCTCTCTTACTGAAAATACAATTCCCCCTTGTATACCTAAAGACTAAATTTTATAAATATTCAGAAACTTATTTCTATTTTAGACAATCCATACATTCCTGCAAAGATTTTTCGATAGACATTTTTCGCCAATTTCTCCTAAGTTTTTAATATACTTTTTCAACATAAAAATTACGCACTTCAATTCCTCACCAGTCAAGCTTTACAGGAAGTTATCTTCCATCTAACTTCCTCATATTTGCCGGATTTTGAGGCGGGAGTTTTACCACCCGGCAAATTTCCAAATAAAAAAAGTAGTGCTTATCGCACTACTTCTGTCTTTTTCTCTTTTTCTAAATTACGAGCTGTTTCACTTAATTCAACGTCTTTCCCATCTTTAAGTGTTCCAAATATGAAATCGAATACTGGATTTGAAACACCAAACCAAAACTTTTCATTTTTATAATGGTGTAATATGTGCTGTTTTTTTAGCCATCTTCCAAACTTAGTGAACGGACGAATCGGCTTATGTGCAATATAATGTTTCCATTCATAAACGAGAAGCATGATAATCATTCCAATTCCGAATGAAAGTGTAATAGTAGCACTTTTTGTTATACCATATGCTATAAGTAAATATATAGTAAAGCTAGGTATACTAAACCATACAGGCAAAAACAATAGTTTTAAATCATCTGGATATACATGATGATCATAATGTAATCTTCTTAACATTTTTAATAAAAATACGTTTTTAGGTGGCTTTAAATGGAATAAAAACCGATGTGTCATATATTCGTTAAGCGTATAAAAAACAATCCCAAACAAACACGCGAACATACCGATCCATGTGAAAAATTGCATTTTTAAAATAATGATGAAAATAAATAAAATACTATACATAATAACGATATCATGTTGTAAAAAGAACTCTTTCCCCACTCTCTTCATCTTCCTTCCCCCTTTTCCAAAAAAACAGCCGCAACATATCGTTACGACTATTTCTTTTATTTTTTATTTTATTCTATTCACTTTACAAATTTGCCTGCTGCTCTATTGTCGAGAAAAAATTGTTCGATCCAAATATATTTTGCTTTGGAATAATATGTTCCACCGCAAACACTGTTACTTCTCCTCTTTGTACCTCTCCAATAATGAGCCCAAATATTTCATGATTTAGCGCAAACGTTGGTTGCTTTGTTTGCAGTAATCTTGCTGCATTATGAAATACCGCTTCATATAGTGGATTCCTATCAGTAATTTCTTTTCGGATTTTGGGTGCTAACGTAATAATAATTTCTTTTCCGTCAATAGTGGTTCGATACATAAAAATCTCCCCTTCAATCTTATGTGAACAACTGTAAAGCTTTGTATGCAAAATGGATAGAATATCCTACTAAAATAATACCGGCTCCGGCTGTTATATAGCCAAGTGCTTTTTGCTTTAATAAAGTTCTGCCAAAATGGACAGAAAAAGCAATATTTAAATTCCATAAAATAATGCCAACGATAATACAAAGACTGTATAAAAAGGCTTCTTGTTTCGTTACCTTCGTAAGCAATGAGCTAAGTGTACTTCCGTATATACCAAACCAAAAAACAAGATTTAATGGATTGGATATCGCAATTAAAAAACCTGCCATAAACGATTGTTTAAGGCCACCTACCTCTTCCTTTTTATATTCCATATTCGAGTGGGAAATTCCTTGTTTTACACTTTGAAATCCTAAATAAAATAATAAGAAAAACCCTGTGCAATACATAAAAGCTTGTACATATGTATACATAAACACAGAAGATAAACCGAAATAAATGAGAAGCATAAACAAAATATCTGCAGTCATTCCACCAATTCCAACAACCCATGCATGCCAAAAACCTCGTTCAATTCCTCGTTTTAACATTTCAATATTAATCGGACCTACTGGCGCAGCTAATGAAATACCTAATACAATTTGTTGTATAATCGCTCCAAACATCGCTCTATCCTTTCTACTTCCTTTACTATTAAGTAATGATGTAATGATTAAAAATAGACTAGCTTTCATCAAAATATTTACTACTAAAATACCCTTTTTTATCCAAAATATGCAAAAGAACCATCTGGATGATGGCTCTTACTTTTCTAACTTATGAAGAAAAGGACATTTTCCTTTTATCGGCTCTACATCGTCTCCTATGAAGTATTGTTTCCATTCGCGATGATCTGGATCACCATAATGACTAATGTTAGGGTGTTTCGGCAGCTGATCCCACTTTTCAACTCGATCTCGGACCGTTTGTCTTGAATATGCTCCTTTAGGGCGATCCCCTTCTAATCCATCAAAGATGGTACGCGGTTGAAATCCAATAACGAGAGAATTTCCTAAATGCCTAGTTTTTCGTTGTTTATAAGCTGGCGCATTTCCAAATGCGAATATCGGTTCACCACCAAATGAAAATTCCCATAAGTAATGGTCTGGGTCTTCAGGAATTTGCTTCGGCCATGTTTGGTCATCGTTTTCATGTAAATATTGTAGTACTTTCCAAAAGTACTCACGATAATATTCCAGTGATTGTTCCTCACATTCCGGTTCCACAAAAAGAAAGAATCCTCTTCTTACAATTGGGCGCTCTTTCATTAACTCTAAAAAAGATAACATTGTATGTGGCAAATGACTCCAATCATTATGAGAGAGAAATGAATAACGAAGTTCATTCTTTTTCAAAGCTGTTAAGCCGAAATAACATGGGAAAGTTGGTTCTAGCACGACACTCGAAAAATTTTGAAATTCTTTTGCAACCCAATTTGGTATGTCAGTTCTCGTTCTCATTCCTTCATTATCTAATAAATAAGACTCATTCATTCTTTCTTTCACCTCATTATGTATAGCATTCAATTAAGAATATTACATACTCGGCCTGTCCTATACCTATTTAAAAATTCGGCTGAAAAATTATTTAAAAATACAAAAAAATAAAATCGCTTACTTGACTAATTTCTACCAATTCGTGTATATTTAAATTAATCATTTAGCAGAATATTCAAGATTATAGCATTTTTAGTTTATATTATCTTTCAAATGAATTTCACTAAATGAAAAAAGCAAATGTTTTTAGGAGGAATTGTAACATGCAAGGAAAAGTAAAATGGTTTAACAACGAAAAAGGTTTTGGATTTATCGAAATGGAAGGCGCTGACGATGTATTCGTACATTTCTCTGCTATTCAAGGTGACGGCTACAAAGCTTTAGAAGAAGGTCAAGAAGTATCTTTCGATATCACTGAAGGAAACCGCGGACCTCAAGCTGCTAACGTAGTAAAACTTTAATCCAACATATAACAGGAGGTTACCTTACTTGGTAACCTCCTTTGTTATTCCTTTGTATATTTCCGTTTTACAGAGCAAAAACTATGTGAAATGCGCAATATACAAAGGAGGAAGTAATAATGGGATCAGAAGTAAATGATTTTGAAGAAGTGAAATTCCGTGTAGAAACAGCACAAAAAATGGTAGGGTCAGCGACAATTTCAATGGATCCAGATACATTAGAGCATGCGACTACTGCTGTAGAAGCCGCTCGCTCTCAGCTTGAAATTATGAAATCTGTTGCGACAGATTTAGATGAGCCATTTTTAATGAATGAGGAAAAGAAATTAAGTAAATGCGAGCATCAATTAAATGAAGCAAGACACTGAAAAACATCCAGAGAATTTTCTCTGGATGTTTTTCATGATAACTGTTCCCCATACTTTTTCAATGTTTCTCCAACTGTACATTGTCGTATACAAAATGAATGAGCGTAATACTTACTATTTGTCTTTCGATTATGTTCTCGCAAGAAACATCCTTCACAATACGTTTCTAATAAGTCATTTACCTCTGTAATGAGTTGCTTTTTATCCACCTTTGCACCTCTCTATTCGGTTATTTCTTTATGACTATCAATGACTGTTCCTTCTAATGCTTGCGTAGCTAATTGATGCGCTTCTTTATTTTGTTTTCTAGATATCGGTTCACATACAAGTTTTAATTTCATTTGCTTCGCTTTTTGTTCAATTTGATCTAAGTAATGATTTAAATGCTCATCATAACAAGGCCATTCTCCAGCCAATTGCTGCAGTACAACTTGAGAATCGCCGCGAAGTGTAACTGCTTCATACTTAATTCCGAATTCCTCGAGTATATTCATGCCATATAGTAATGATGCATATTCCGCTTCATTATTATCATATATACCTTCTATATATGCATTACGGCGAATTCGGTATTTTGTATTTCCTTTTTTATAGTATACACATATACCTAATCCAGCTTCTTTCGTCTGTACATCATAACCGCCATCAAAATAAACGAGGATTTCTTGGGGCTCTTCCTCCACTTGTTTACTCAGCTTTTTCATTTCCTTTAATGACCATTCTGCATCCATTTCATCATAAAATGATAGTTCTTTCACTCTTCCTGTTTTCTCGAAATCCTCTGCAAATTGCAATACATCGTCTATGTTCATATAATCTGTCGTTAATTCCGTCTGCAATCCGCTCTTTGTTTTATACAACCAATGAATTTTATATTTCATACTAGATTCCCCTTATATAAGACTTCTTATATGTAGTCAGCTAATGAAAGCCTCACTTTATTTTATTATATTGTATCAAGAGTCACAGCATTATATTCAATATGATTACATACAAAAAGAGCTATCCCTATAGGAATAGCTCTTTCATCTATTGCATAAATCTTTCAAATTGTACTCGTTTATTAATCCAGTACATTACAGGCATACCAATTGCCATGACAACAAATTCACCGATGGCACATGTTAACCAAGTCAAAATAAATGGTAAATCAAATGCAAGATGAAGCTCAATTGCAATCATAAACATTGTAATTGTAAAAATAACTGTATTAAAAATCATACGAGCCCAAACACCTTTAATAAATCGCATAGAAATAATCGTTGCAACTAATGCAAGAATAGATTGCCCTACTCCAAATACTAAATCGTAAGCGATCATAGGTGAGAAAAAGAGATTTGTTAAAAATACACCTAATACAATTCCGTAAATTGCTTTCTTATTAAATACAACAAGATGATTAAACATCTCTGAAATACGAAACTGTACACTCGTAAAGCCAAATGGCTGAATAAGCATAGAAACAGCAATATATAATGCCGCTAAAATACCATTACCGACTAATGTTCTTATATTCATGACAAAATCTCCTTAGTTTTTTTACGTGGGATGGTTTCGAACCACGTTATTCGTTTTTTAAGCAACAAGAATATATTCTACGCAATACACACCCTCTCGTCAATAGATTCCTATCATTAACTACCTTTTTTCTTTTAGACAACGTATAATAAAACATATGAAAGTTTTAGGAGGTTTCACTTCATGACAGCAACAATTCAAAATGAAAAAGTGGTCGTTTCCATTTCTGACAAAGGTGCAGAATTACAAAGCGTTCGCTTAAAAGAAGATAACACTGAATACTTATGGCAAGGCGATTCTTCTTATTGGGGGCGCCGCGCACCAATTTTATTCCCAATTGTCGGCCGATTAGTAGATAATACATACTACGTAGATGGTAAACCATATTCTTTAACACAACACGGCTTTGCTCGTGATCTTACATTCTCTGTACAAGAACAAAGTGAAACGAAAATCACTTATATTGTAACTAGTAATGAAGAAACATTAAAAAAATACCCATACCAATTCGAATTACTCGTTTCTTATGAGCTAGACGGACAAATCGTTCATGTAACATATGAAGTAAATAACCCTACTTCAAAAGAGATGTTCTTCTCAATCGGAGCACATCCTGGTTTCAACTTCCCCTTATTAGAGGGCGAATCATTTACAGATTATCATTTATCATTTAATGGTTCTGAACGCTTAGAAACAAGCGTATTAGAAGGACCTTACCTTTCAAGTAAAAAACAATTAATCGCTGAAAATACGAATGAATTACCACTTACATACGATTTATTCAAAAATGATGCGCTTATTTTTGAAAATATGAATACGGATGAAATCTCTATTCGTTCTCATAAACATAATAAATTTGTAAAAGTAGAATTTGATGGCTTCCCATTTGTTGGCGTATGGACACCAGGTGAGAACGCACCTTTCTTATGTATTGAACCTTGGTACGGTATTGCTGATGAAGTAAATCCAGCAAAAGATTTAAAGGAAAAAAAAGGAATTCAATCTTTACAAGCGAATGAAACATTTACATGTCGTTATAGTATTACAATCGGCTAAGTTACTCTATCCCCTACTTCAAAGAAACATATAAGTAGGGGATCATCTTATAATTTGGAGGTTTCTCATTTTGATTGAAGTATATATTGATGGTGCATCAAAAGGAAATCCTGGTCCTTCTGGTGCTGGAGTGTTTATTAAAGGGGTGCAACCAGCTGTACAATTATCATTGCCCCTTGGGACAATGTCCAATCATGAAGCAGAATACCACGCTTTACTTGCGGCATTAAAATATTGCACGGAGCATAATTATAACATTGTCTCTTTTCGTACAGATTCGCAACTTGTCGAGCGAGCTGTCGAAAAAGAATACGCAAAAAATAAAATGTTTGCACCACTATTAGAAGAAGCATTACAGTACATAAAAAGTTTCGATCTCTTTTTTATTAAGTGGATTCCAAGTAGTCAAAATAAAGTTGCTGATGAGTTAGCTAGAAAAGCTATCTTACAAAATTAACGGGGGTATGAGTGTGAAAAAAGATTGGGTTGCTCCTCTTGCTTTATTATTTGTCTCTTTTATTTGGGGAGCTACATTTGTTGTCGTTCAAAATGCTATGTCTTTCGTTGGTCCATTTACTTTTAATGGTATTCGCTTTTTATTCGCTGGAATTATTTTATTATTCGTTCAAATGATTTTCTCAAAAAAATCTTCAAAACAAGATATAAAACAGAGTAGTCTCGCTGGATTAATCGTTGGATTTTTTTTATGCGTTGGCTATGTATTACAAACATTCGGCTTACTTTATACAACTTCTTCAAAAGCTGGTTTCTTAACAGGTCTTAGTATCGTTATGGTACCAATTTTGTCTTTTATCTTTTTAAAACAAAAAGCTACCATTTTTATCGTAATGGGCATTGCTGTAGCAACAGCAGGTTTATACTTATTAACTGCTGGTGATTCTTTTCAATTAAACATTGGAGATATACTCGTTCTCGGTTGTGCAGTTGCTTTCGCTGCCCATATTCTTGTTAACGGCTTCTTCTCTAAGAAAATATCACCTTTATTATTAAGCACGTCGCAAGTATTAGCTGTCGGTATGTTTTCTTCTATTTGCGCCTTTTTGTTTGAAGATTGGGAAAAATTATTTTCAGTAGCACTATGGACGAATTCTTCCTTTTTATTCGCTCTATTTCTAACTTCCCTATTTGCGACATCCATTGCTTTTTTTATTCAAACATCAGCACAAAAACATACGTCTCCAACGAGAGTAGCAATTATTTTCGCAATGGAGCCTGTTTTTGCTGCATTAACAGGCGTTCTCGTTGCAAACGAACAACTTTCTATTTCCGCTATTATCGGATGCCTATGTATTTTCCTAGGCATGGTTTTTGTTGAATTACCTTCCAAAACAAAAAAAGAAGCGCAGGCTGCGTGAAGTTACGCTTGTAACTTCCGCATAAAAGCCTTAGCGCTTTTTTTATCTGTAATTTCTTCTTCTTTCAAACGTTCTAATAACGCAACAAAATAACTCCCATCAAACTGTAATTGATGTTTAATTGTCGCTTCTATTGCTGCGTTCACAATTCCATCAGATGCACCAGTATATCCTTGTCCAAACATAATAAACCCTTGTGCTTCCTCTGATAGTTTAAATCCTTTCGTATGTAAGAATGAAAGATAATCTTCTACTGTTTGCATGATATTCCCACCTACTCAAAAATTCTCCATCTCCTATCATACATGTTTTTACACGCTATGAGAATGAAATTTCTTTGACAACTTTGTAAATCTATCGTCTACTGCATAGACAATAAAGGTTTTCCTTGCAATATGAATGAATATGTATAGTGGAACTTATTTCATATTAAAGGGGAGACACGATGAAACAAGCACTATTAATTATCGATGCGCAGCAAGAATTAATGGATGGGAATGAACAAGAAAAAGAAGTTTTTCGCAAAAAAGAGTTATTATCTACACTAAATACAGCCGTACAAAAAGCAATACATGCAAATGCCCTTATTGTTTTCATAAGAGATATCGATGTTGCTTCTGGTAGCGGAGAAGGATTTGAAGTACATAATGAAATTAAAGTACCTCAGTCTGTAATCCTTATTAATAAAGCAGCAACAAACGCATTCTATGGCACTTCTCTACTTGAACTTTTAAAAGAAGAAAAAATTAATCATATCGTTATCGGTGGATGTAAAACAGAACATTGCATCGACACCGCAGTTAGAACAGCTACTGTACAAGGATTTGATGTTACATTAATTAAAAACGGTCATTCCACAACTGATTCTAACGTGTTATCTGCAGAACAAATTATCGAGCACCATAATAAAGTTCTACACGGTCATTATAATGTGGATCATTTTTCTATGGTGAGAGATATCGAGGAAGACCTCTTCCAACCAACTCACGACCAATATCGTGATTAATAAAAAAGAATCCTTCATTTAGAAGGATTCTTTTTATCCAAAAATTTGCGCTGCAATACTGTATAGTTCCCCATTTCTTTTCAAAAATTGATCACTATTTCTCATCATAATTGGCGGTGTATTAACCTTTTGAAAACCAGTAATCTCTAATTCTTTCATGAAACCTTTCTTTCCTTCTGGTACATCAATTCTTAATTTACCATGGTGCTCTCTTGCTAAATCATGCACAATTCTCATTGCCATCGCATCATTTTTCGCAACGACTGGACCTATTATTTTATTTTCTGGTGTTTGTATACTTAAACCGTAACCTAATACATTTTGGTTGTTGTCCTTTACAACGATGCACTGTTCACTTTGTATAATTCTTTTCGTTAAAAATGCTTTTCTATTTATTCCAAACGCATTTTCATCTAATTTTATTATTTTTTCTAAATCACACTCTTCATAATTCATCATATAATCTTCATTTCCTACACAATAATCATTCACATTGTACGAGTTACATATGTATTTAGAAACATAGCTTACTGCCCTAAATCCTAGTTTTTCATATAACGGCTTTCCTTCATCCGTAGCAATAAGCATAATTGGAGTTTGAGCCGATACGCTCTTAATGCATGAATTCGTTATCGCCTTTCCAATCCCATTCCCCTCATATTTCGGATGTACAATGACCATTCCGATAGACGCTAATTTCTCCCCATATAATATAATTGCCGCGCTAGCAATAAGTTCCTTTCTCTTATTCCACACACCGTATATAATACCTGAATCAAAAATAGTTTCAATTTCTTCTTTATTATAATCCCACCCAATATAAGAAGATAATGCTACAATATCGCCTATTTGTTCGTCCCTAAGACGCTCCACCTTAATTTCCAATTCAAGCATACTTCATCCCCTTCTCTAGACATTTAAATCATTATTATTAAATCAACTTGTACATGTTTCCCTTTATTTGTCACACACATATCCTATTTTGACCAAGACTATATTATAAATGAGGTGACAACATGCCCATTACGAATCGATTTTCTACCACCACTAACGGCGCACTCGCGATTACAGGTAATACTTTAGGCTTAAGTAAAATTAGTAATCAAAACCGGGCTGGTACAATCGGGGCAATTGGTGCATTTATAACTACAAATACCGCTTTACAAGTACCGAGTTTTCCTGCTGGTACAACATTAAGTTATACACAAAATAGTTCTACCGCTATTTTAAATATCCCTGCTGGTAGTACTATTCTTTACGCAGAACTCGTTTGGGGTGGAAACTACTTATCTCGTGATCAAAACATTACGAGTGTATTAGGAAACTCGGTTTCTTTTACAACACCTGTTTCAACATACTCGATTACCCCTTCAGCTGTTACAGCTTCAAATCAAACATTCGTTTCCGGATCTGTCACATTTGGATTTTATACACGTTCTGCAGATGTAACATCCCTCGTTCAAGCTGGAGGATCTGGCTCTTATACAACCGGTTCTGTCCCTGGACTTGTTGATCCTTTAGATGCTTCTAACGGAGCTATCAATTCTTCTGGATGGACGCTCATTGTCGCTTATCAAAACGGTTCCTTACCCGCAAGAAATTTAACAATTTACGTAGCTGGTAACCGTGTTTCTGTAGAAACTGGTAGTGCAGATGTATCTGTCTCAGGGTTTTTAACACCTGCCGGAGGACCTGTAAGCGGGAGATTATTTATAAGTTCTACTGAAGGGGATGCTGATTTAACTGGGGATCAAGCATTATTTGGACCAAATTTCAGTTCATTAAATGCATTATCCGGGCCAAATAATGCTGTAAATAATTTCTTCGGTTCTCAAGTGAATAATGCTGCTGGAAATTTAGATACAACTGGGACATTTGGAACACGAAATCAAAGTGCTTCTACAAGTACAAATATCTCCGCAGGAAGGCAAGGCTGGGACATTACTTCTATTGATATTTCTCCTTATTTAACAAATTCCCAAGTGTCTGCCGCAATCCGTTTAACTACTAACGGAGATGCATATATGTTAAATACAGTCGGATTACAAATTAATATAAACTCGCCTAACATACAAGCAACGAAAAATGTGAATAAAAGTGTCGCTGCAATCGGAGACGTCCTCACTTATACCGTTACTATCCCTAACACTGGACTTCTTCCTGCCAATAACGTTATTTTTATAGACAGTCTTCCTAACGGCACTTCCTTTATACCTGGCACTGTAACGGTAGATAGCATACCACAAACAAATGCAAACCCGGCTGCTGGTATATCTCTTGGAACCATTAATAATAACGCTTCTCGTACAGTAACTTTCCAAGCAACTGTCGTTTCCCTTCCAAATCAGAATCCAATTTCTAACACTGCGAATATTACATTTCAATATACACCAATTGCCGGTGGAACAACTTTTAACGGTCTTGCAACAAGCAACTCTGCAGGAACACAAATTAATCTTGCAGATATTAATGGTACAAAATCAGTTAACAAACTTTTTACTGATATTGGAGAAACGTTAACATACAGTATTGCCTTAGCTAATATAGGAAATATCGCGGCAACGAACGTTATATATACGGATCCGATTCCTAGCGGGACAACTTTCATTCCAGGGAGTGTAACTGTTAACGGCGTTACTCAAGCTGGAGCGAATCCCGCTAATGGTATATTCATTGGAACCATTGCTGCTAATTCTACGACTACTGTTTCATTTCAAGTATTCGTTCCTTCTATCCCGCAAACAAATCCAATATTAAATAGTGGCACAACAACATATCAATACATTCCTGTACCAAATCAGCCAGCAGTAAGCGGGACTGATACGACCAATATCGTATCTACTCAAGTGAATAACGCTACTGTCACAATGACGAAAGCGGTAGATAAAAATTTTGCAGATATTGGTGATACACTAACGTACACTGTTTCCTTTACAGGTACAGGTAATACTAATGCGAATAACGTTATTTTTAAAGATATCATTCCTACTGGAACAACTTTTGTTCTCAACAGTTTAACAATAGATGGAACGACACAAGTTGGAGCAAATCCTGCTAACGGTGTAAATGTAGGATCCATCCCAACTGGCACAACAAAAAATGTTTCGTTTCAAGTAGTAGTAAACACAATACCCGCGTCAAATGTCGTTTCTAATGGATCAAGCGCTTCTTATCAATATACCGTCAATCCTAGCCAATCACCCGTTACAAAAAATATCTCTTCTAATCTTGTTTCCACTCAAATTAACAACGCGAATTTAACATTAACAAAATCAACAAACAAACAATTTGCTACAATTGGCGAAACGATAAGTTATACAATCCTCATTACAAACAGTGGAAATACAGCCGCAACTAACGTGCAACTAACAGATCCACTTCCAAATGGAACGATATTGACTCCTGGTACTGTAACACTAAATGGAGTTTTGCAAAATGTAAATTCTCTCGTCGCTTTACCTATCGGAACAATTCCTGGCGGAGCTACTTTTACTCTTTCTTTCCAAGTAACAGTTATTAATATTACCGCCCAAAATCCTATCATTAATAATGCTTTCGCTTCTTATCTATATACTGTTAATCCAAGTCTGCCACCAACTTCAAAAACAGCAAATTCTAATTCTGTTACATCAACAATTAGACTAGCAAACCTTCAAGCTACGAAGTCTGTAGATAAAACATTTGCGGAAGTTGGAGATGTATTAACTTATACCTTTGCTCTTACAAACGATGGAAATGTTGCGGCGAACAATGTAGTACTATCCGATTCAATTGCGAATGGTACTGCCTTTGTACCAAACAGTGTTACAATTAACAATGTTGCTCAGCCAGGTGTTACACCAGCTAGCATCAATATTGGTAGCATCAATGCAAATACTACAATTACAGCTTCATTCCAAGTATTAATAACTAGCATCCCAAATCCAAATCCTATTTCAAATAGCGCTTCTATTTCCTATAACTTTATCGTGGATCCAAACGCTTCACCTGTAAGTAAGAACACTACTTCAACCACTACATTTACTCAAGTAAACGATGCAAATGTCATTTCAGCAAAAACAGTGGATCGGGCATTTGCTACTGTTGGGGATGTATTAACTTATACTATTCTTTTAACGAATGCAGGAAGTGTTACTGCTGATAGCCCTACTTTCGTTGATACGAATCCAGACGGTACTACCTTTATTCCAGACACTTTCCTTATTAATAGTGTACTCCAAAATAACGCTGATCCAAACGCCGGTGTTCCGTTACCTTCCATTCCTGCTAACGGTGAAATTACTGTTTCTTATCAAGTAACCGTCACTGCTTTACCTACACAAAATCCAACAACAAATTCATCTAGTACACAGTATAGCTTTATTCTAAATCCAGGCGATCCACCAACTATAGAAACCTCTTTAAGTAACACTGTAAGCACACAAATTAATTTAGCAAATGTAGTTATTGTCAAACAGGTAGATTTAACTATTGCTGATGTTGGGCAACCAATCACATATACAATTGCCTTAGCGAACCTTGGGAATACTCCAGCGAATAATGTAGTTGTTACCGACATACTCCCTCCTGGTACGACTCTTGTACCAAATAGTATTTTTATAGGCGGCGCTTTACAGCTAGGTGCTGATCCAAGTGTTGGTCTTCAAGTTGGAACAATTCCCGCAGGTGGAATTACAACCATTGTTTTTCAAATTAGTGCAAATAGTTTACCTTCACCAAATCCAGTTCAAAATAGTGCTGCACTACAATATAGCTTTATCGCAGATCCAAATTTACCTGCTGTTGTTAGAAATGCCACTAGCAATATCGTAACGACACAAATTAACACCGCAAATCTTGTTGCTACGAAACTAACAAGTACAAATTTCGCTGATGTTGGCGATGTCATAACTTATGCAACAATTTTAACGAATAACGGCAATATCCCTGCCACTAATGTAACGTTTACAGATATCATTCCAGATGGTACCATCTTTCTTCCTAATACTGTAACGATTAACGGTGTCCCTATAGCAAATGCAAATCCTGCTAACGGCATTTTGATCGGTACGATTGGGGCAAATTCATCACGTACCGTTTCATTCCAAATTTTTGTACCAACTATTCCTGCTGTAAATCCAATTACGAATCAATCAGGCACTACATTCCAATACACGTACGATCCATCCAAACCAGCCATCATGCAGATGGTTGCTTCTAACACTGTACAAACAGCTATTAATAACGCTACGTTTACCCCTGCAAAATCTGCTGATAAACAGTTTGCGAACGTAAATGATATTATTACGTATACGACTACTTTAACAAATAACGGGAACACACTTGCATCAAGTATAGTATTTACAGATACCATTCCAAGCGGGACATCTTTTATTCCAAATAGCGTAACAGTAAATGGTACTACGCTCTCTAATGCAAATCCAGCAAATGGCATAGCAATTGATCCGATAAATCCTAATGCAAATACGACCATCTCGTTCCAAGTGCAAGTAAATTCCATTCCGAATCCGAACCCTATCCCGAACCAAAGTAACACAACGTACCAATATTTCGTAAATCCTAACTTACCTCCAACATCCTCCAATGCGTTAAGTAACGTAATAACAACTCAAATTAATAACGCTACAATCATCGCTACGAAATCAGTGAACACACCGACTGCTGCAATTGGAGATATCGTTACCTATACGATTGCAGTTACGAACACAGGAAATATTCCCGCTAGTGCAACTGTTTTAACGGATGGACTTGGCGCAGGGGCTTCATTTATCCAGAATTCTGTAACTATTAATAATGTTCCACAGCCAGGATTAGATCCCTCACTTGGTATTCACTTAGCAGATATTCCTCCCGGAGATACTATATTCATTACTTTTCAAGCACAAATTTTAGCGATACCACCTAGTGGCACATTAACAAATAACGCTCTTGTAAATTATGAATATAACGTGAATCCAAACCAATCACCTGCTGTTGGTAGTACAATTACGAATACGACGGTTACTCCAATTATTGATGCTACTCTATCTATAAATAAAACTGTCAATTCAACATTCGCTACTATTGGAGATACACTCACTTTCACTTCTACCATTATTAATTCCGGGAACACTACCGCAAACAATGTTATTTTTACAGATTTACTGCCAGATGGTACGACGTTTATCCCAAATAGTTTTACAGTAAATGGAATAACTATTCCTAATACAAATCCACAAAACGGTATTAATATCGGGAACATAAATTCAAATGCATCAGTTATACTCAGCTTTCAAGTAAACATTACAACAATCCCAAATCCTAATCCAATTCCTAACAAATCATCGCTTCAATATAGCTTTATTGTTGATATAAATGAACCGCCTGTTTCACGAACCGTTCAATCCAATAAAACTTTTACTCAAGTAAATACTGCCTCCGTTATCGCAACAAAAACTGCAAGCAGTACATTTGCTGCTGTTGGAGATACAATTACGTATACAACTACTCTCACTAATAGCGGAAATACTACCGCAAACACACCTGTTTTTATCGATATATTACCACCTGAACTTTCATTCGTTCCTGATAGCTTACAAATTAATACCATCCCACAACTTGGATTTAGACCAGATAGCGGGATTTCTTTAGACCCCATTCCAGTTGGGGGAACAACAACAATTAGCTTTCAAGCTATCGTTGGCTCAATACCAGCTACAAATCCTACGTTGAATCAATCCAGTACGACATATTCTATCATTGTGGATCCTACCCAGCCGCCAGTGACAGAAACAGCTACAAGTAATCCAACTTTAGTGCAAATTAACGAAGCTATTATTCAAGCAACAAAAAGTGTCGATCGTCTATTTTCTGACATCGCACCCGGAAATTCATTTTTAACTTATACAGTTTTATTGGATAATATAGGAAACACAACTGCTACTAATATCACTTTTACAGATCCGATTCCAAATAATACAGTATTTATAGAAGATAGCGTTCGAGTAGGTGGGGTTTTATTACCTGGAGTAAATCCGGCGAACGGGATACCAATTGGGGATATTATTGCAGGAGATTTTATAAACGTCACCTTCCGTGTGCAAGTAGTTAGCATCCCAAATCCTATTTTTACAATCGGACCTGGGGGACCAAACTCACCCGTTGTAAACGGAGCTTCTATTAATTATCAATTTATGACAGGGCCTAATTTACCACTCGTTTCACGAAGTACAACATCTAATCCGGTTTCAACACAAATAAATTCCGGAGAAATTTTGGCAATTAAATCTGTAGATAAAACTTTTGCAAAGATCGGGGATACACTTTCCTATACAATTTCATTAAGCAACCCTGGAAATGTCACTTCACAAAATATACTTTTCACGGATATTTTGCCTGATGGAACGACATTTATATCTGGTACTCTTGTAAATGATTCTGGTGCTCAGCAAATTGGAAACCCCGCTAACGGAATTCAAGTTGGAAATATAAATCCTGGCAGTACGATTGCTATTACGATAAACGTACTTGTAACAAACATTCCAAGTATAAATCCAATTTCAAATTTTAGTTCTGTACAGTATTCACATGTGGTCGATCCTAGCCAACCTGCCGTATCACAAACGAATATATCTAATACTGTTTCGACAACTATTAATAGTGCTATATTAACTACTACAAAAAGTGCTGATAAATCCATTCTTTCTGTCGGAGATACGATTACGTATACAACTACTATTACAAATACAGGAAATACTGCAGCAACGAATATTACTTTCACAAGCGCTATTCCAGCCAACACTACATTTATACCAAATTCGGTCACAATCAATGGTATGCAGCAACTTGGTGCACGGCCAGCACTTGGAGTCAATATACCCAATATCGCTCCTGGCGAAACAGTAACCGTTACTTTCCAAGTAACTGTTATTTCTATTCCCCCTTCAAGTTCAATTATGGATAACGATACAATTTTATACTCTTATACCGTTGATCCAAGCGCAGCTCCTGTTACTACTTCTACTTCAACGAACAGCGTTACAAACCCTGTACTAGATGCTATGATAACGATGATTAAATCAGTTGATCAAACACTTGTAACACTAGGTGATACTATTACCTATACGACACTTTTAACGAATAGTGGGAATACAAATGCTACGAATATTACGTTCACTGACCTTATTCCAGACGGTACAACGTTCGTTTTGGATAGTGTCACAATAAATGGCATCACACAAATTGGTCTTAATCCTAATACAGGTATTACAATTGGATCAATTGCTCCTAACAGCTCAATAGCAATAGCATTTCAAGTTACCGCTACTTCTACTCCTGTTCAAAATCCTATTGCCAATTCGGCTAGTGCTTCTTACACATTTATCACTGACCCTAATGCCCCTATTGTTTCAAGGAATGTTACTTCAAACACAGTGTTCACTACAATTAACACAGCTATCATTCTTTCATTAAAACAAGTCGATAAATCCTTTAGTCGTATTGGAGACACACTCACCTATACTGTTGCTTTAACAAACAATGGAAATTCATCCGCACAAAATGTTATTTTCTCAGATACAATGCCGAGCGGAACTACATTTATTGCAAACTCATTTTCTATTAACGGGGTTCCTCAAAGTGGTGCGGACCCATCGAACGGTGTAAATATTGGGCCTATAACAGCTGGGTCTACAGTAAATGGTTCATTCCAAGTAAACGTGGACTCATTACCAACTGAAAATACAATTGTAAACTTCTCATCGACATCGTACCAATTAGTCTCACCGCCTGATCCAGAAACTTCAATTAGTAATCCTGTTTCAACACAAATTAAAGAAGCTATATTATCCATGACGAAAAATGAAAGTGTCTCCTTTGCAGATATCGGGCAAACTGTTTTTTATACTACGTCTATTTCGAATATAGGAAATACAGATGCAACTAATATTGTATTTGCAGATGCATTACCAAGTGGACTCACATTTGTTCCTAACACATTAACTGTTGATGGTGTTTTACAACCTGACGCGAATCCAAATACAGGTGTATTACTTGCAACACTTCCACCAAATGAAATATATAGTATCGTATTTCAAGTTACGGTTAACAGCATCCCACCTATTAACCCTGCACCAAATATAGCATCAACGACGTATGAGTTTAGTGTTGATCCAGGTAATCCGCCGGTATCGAATACAGCTAGCTCCAACACTACACTTCTTCAAATAAACAACGCAAATATTATTAGCACAAAAACAGCAAATCTTACTTTTGCAGATGTTGGTAATACAATAACATTTACACTTAACCTTCCTAATACCGGGAATGTTGCTGCTACTGATGTAACTATTATCGATATTCTTGATAGCAATTTAAGTTTCATTCCAAATAGTTTCACAGTTAATGGGCAAACCATTCCAAGCGCTGATTTGTCTACTGGTGTAAACATAGGTTCAATTAATGGTGGTAATACGGCAATCGTTACATTCCAAGCAACTGTTACTACACTTCCAACACTTAATCCAATTTCTAATTTTGCTTCTACCACATATCATTATGTCGTTGATCCTAGCCAGTCACCTATTACAACTTCCAATCAATCCAATACAACGACAACACAAATTAATAGCGCTATCCTTACTGCACAAAAAAATTCAAATGCGGAAACAGTAGATATCGGGCAAGATATTGTATACTCAGTTACGATTACAAATAGCGGCAATGTTAGTGCGACGAATGTTATTTTTACCGACCTAATTCCAGACGGAACTTCCTTTGAACCGAATAGTTTTACACTTAACGGAACTACCATCCCAAATGCAGATATCATTACAGGCGTTCCAATTGGTGATATCGCGCCAAACGAATCTGTCATCGTAGCATTTCATATTAATGCCAATGAAATTCCACCTATAAATCCAATTACCAATCAAGCTAGCGCTAGCTTCCAGCATATCGTTAATCCGGCTAATCCACCTGTTTCAAAAAATATTACTTCTAATAGCGTTACAACAAAAATTGAAAGTGCTATTTTAAACACTATTAAAATAGGAGATAAAGCTTTTGCAACGATCGGTGATACGATTACGTATACAACCACTATTACGAATACAGGAAATATCTCTGCTAACAATGTTGTTTTCTCAGACCCTATACCGACATGGACACAATTTGTTGCAGGATCAGTCATTGTTGATGGCACTTCATTACCATCCGCTTCTATCATTGACGGTGTTGGCATAAATACAATAACTCCCAATCAAATCGTAATAATTATGTTCCAAGTGCAAATCATAAGCAACCCAACAACATTCACACCTGAACTCCAAAACTTAGGATTTGTGAACTTCCAATATAACGTAGGAAATGCATTACAACCTCAGCCTGGCAATGTGGAAACGAACGTCTTCGTTACTTCTATTAATTCAGCAATACTTTCAGCCGTAAAAACTGCTAATACAGCCTTTGCAAATATCGAAGACACGATCACTTATACAGTTTTGATTCAAAATAGCGGCAATACAAACGCTACGAATGTAAATTTCTCAGACCTCATTCCAGCAGGAACGACCTTTGTTGAAAATAGTTTTACTGTAAATGGAAGTACCATTCCAGGTGCAAATCCAAATAACGGAGTGAATATCGGAACCGTTAACGCGGGTAGTTCCTTAACTGCTACTTTCCAAGTCATAGTTACATCTACTCCACCTTCGAATCCAATTACAAACGTTGCATCTATTCAATACGAATTTATAGTTGATCCGGCCTCTCCTCCTGTTACCGGCACAATAAATTCTAATAGTGCTTCCACACAAATTAATAACGCGACTGTTACAACTGTTTTAGAAGCAAATCGTACAATCGTATCTACCTTAGATATAATTACGTATACAGCAACATTAACGAATACTGGAAACTTCCCTGCAAATTCTGTATTACTCATTAACGGAGTTCCTGAAGGGACATTATTTGTTCCAAATAGTGTCACGCTTAACGGGATTTCACTTCCAGATGCAAGTCCAACTCTCGGTATTCCAGTTGGTATTATCGCACCAGGTGATTCTGCTACTATTACGTTCCAATTTCTTGCAAGTTCTATTCCACCACAAGGAGCGATTATAAATCAAGCACTTACAAGTTACACTTATATTGTCGACCCAAGTCAACCTCCAGTTACAGCAACATCTTCATCTAATACGGTAAATACAGCTGTCGTTGATGCATCGCTATCTGTAATTAAAAATACAGATTCTCTCGTACAATCTACTGACGGTACAATCACTTACACGGTAGTCGTTCAAAATAACGGAAATACAACTGCAAATACAGTTACTTTAACAGATTTGGTCCCAGAAGGAACTGCATTTATTCCAAATAGTGTAACCATAAATGGCGTTTCAGCTCCGGGTGCTGATCCAAACGTAGGAATCTCCTTAAACGCCATTGCACCTTCAGAAATCGTCACCGTCACATTCCAAGTTATCGTTCAATCCATTCCAAACGTGAATCCAATTTCTAATATAGCCCGTATTGACTATACTTTTATCGCCGATCCAACTGCTCCTATCATCTCTCGAACAATTACGTCTAATCCAGCTTTCACACAAATTTCGGATGCGAATGTTCTTTCTTTAAAAGCTGTCAATGCACAACAAGCAACAACCGGTGACATTTTGACCTATACGATAACGCTAGAAAATACCGGAAATATTCCAGCTACTAATCTCATATTTTCAGATACGATTCCAGAAGGGACTACATTCGTAGAAAATAGTTTTACACTTAACGGAACAGCTATACTTGGTGCAAATCCAAATGCAGGTGTTACTTTGCCTAACCTAGTAGCAAACGCTACTCACCTTATTTCGTTCCAAATTCTTATTAACGATTCATTCTCGCAACAATCGATTACAAATCAATCTAATACAACATATACAATTCAACCAGACCCAGGACAACCGCCTATTACCGAAACATCTACAAGTAATATTGTCATTACAAATTTCGTGCAAGCACAATTGACAGTTACAAAAACGTCCAATCCAATAACTGTAGATATTGGCGGAACTATACTTTATATTTCTGAAGTGAAAAATATCGGCAACGTTGACGCAATAAATATTATTTTTACAGATTCTATTCCAGCTGGGACTACATTCGTTCCCGACAGTGTCACAATTAACGGTGTACTTCAGCCAGGTGTAAATCCAGAAAACGGAATACCAATTGGAACGATTACACCAAACAGTTCCAAAACAATACTATTTCAAGTACAAACAAATAATCCACCAACTGCAACCGAAATTGTAAATCAATCATCTGTAAATTACCAATATGTAAGTATTCCTACAGCTCCACCAGTGAATCGCTCTGCAAATTCTAATATCGTTACAACATCACTTCAAAATGCAAATATTATTTCTGTTAAACAGGCGGATGTTACTTTCGTAGCCATCGGGCAAAATATTACCTACACAAATACAATACAAAATATAGGAACTGTTCCAGCTAACAATACGGTGTTCATTGACAACTTTCCAGAAGGTACTATATTCATTGAAGATAGCTTATCAATAAATAATGTGATTCAGCCTGGTGCAAATCCTCAAAATGGAATAACTCTCGGCACGATACAACAAAATGAAACAGTCACTATTTCATTTCAAGTACAACTTACAAATATACCAGAGGGCAACACTGTCATTAACATTTCAGACACTTCGTATGAATACCAAATTGACCCTAGTTCTCCGATTGTTCAGCGTAGATCATTATCAAATGCAGTAAATACTGAAGTGCGGACGGCAAATGTTAGTGCAATTAAATCTGCTAACAGATCTATTACACGTATCGGTCAAATCATCACATATACAGTCGCAGTTACAAACGCTGGTACAGTACCTATTACAAATACTATCCTAATTGACGCAATTGCTGCTGGCACTACATTCGTTCCAAATAGCATCCTTGTAGACGGCATACCAAGACCTAACGAAAATCCAATTACCGGTATCAATCTTGGTATTATCCTTCCAAATAATACGATTATTGTTACGTTCCAAGTAAATGTAGTCTCTATACCTGCACAAAATACTATTAATAATATCGCTGTTATACACTATGAATATAAACCGGAACAAAGCGCACCACCAATTTCAGAAACAACCTCTTCCAATACTACAAATATACAATTTATTGATGTGATTCTTATCGCTACAAAATCTGCTAATAAAGTATTAGCTAATATTGATGACACCATTGAATATACAGTATTCATTCAAAATAACGGATCTACTACAACTAACTCCATCTTTTTTACAGATACTATAGAAGATGGAACAGTATTTATTCCGGGAAGTGTAACAGTTAACAACACTGTACTTCCTGCAGCAGATCCGAATATCGGCTTTTTCATTCCTAATATTGCGTCAGGGCAAGCGACTACAATAACGTTACAAGTTTCCGTTACGAATTTGCCAGCTTTAAATCCAACGCCTAATACTGCAAACATCGTCTACGACTTTATTTTCAATCCTGACTTTGCACCAATTCAAAAATCTACTACTTCCAATACTACTTTCGTCCAAATTAATGATGCTGATATCGTTTCACTGAAAACTGTTGATTTAACTTCTGTAACGATTGGTGACATTTTAACTTATACAACAACTTTAACGAATATAGGAAATGCAGATGCTACTACTGTTGTATTTACAGACAATATACCTGACGGAACAACCTTTATAGAAGGTAGCGTTTTAGTAAATAATATTCCTCAGCTTAACGCGAATCCAAGTACTGGTATACTTGTAGGAACGATTGCTCCTAACGTTTCTATCCCAGTCACATTTTCCGTTACTGTGGTAGCTCTTCCAGCTAGTGGTCGTATTCAAAATCAATCAACTTCTCGTTATACAATTAATAGCGAAGAACAAATATCGACTAGTAATATTACTATCACTGAAGTTATTTCTGCTCATGTAATTGCAACAAAAACAACACCTATCCAATACGCTGACCTACAAACGATTATCCCTTACACAATTTCCATCACGAACAATGGGAATATACAAGTTGAAAACATTATCGTTACAGATATTATTCCGGCGAATACGAGCTTTATAGATAATAGTGTTATTGTGAATGGAAACGCCCGTCCAAGTGACAATCCACTTAACGGGATACGAATTGATAACATTCCGCCTAATACGACAGCAACTATTCTATTTCAAGTACGGGTTACTTCGATTCCGCAAACAAATCCAATCTC
This sequence comes from Bacillus sp. K2I17, assembly GCF_002209985.1. Classification (NCBI taxonomy): domain Bacteria; kingdom Bacillati; phylum Bacillota; class Bacilli; order Caryophanales; family Bacillaceae; genus Bacillus; species Bacillus sp. K2I17. Next base: position 187,196 of record NZ_NJGF01000007.1, on the reverse strand, counting down.
TAACACGAGTACAATCGAATACCAATACACCATACCAAACCAGCCGCCTATTACCGAAACTATCATTTCATCAGCTGCCGTAACAGAAATTCATCACGCAAATTTAAATAGTAATAAAGCTGTTGACCTTGCATTTGCAACAGTCGGTGACACGTTAACGTATACGATTACACTCAATCAAACTGGTAATGTTGCAGCGAATAATGTAACCATTCAAGATATGATTCCTCAAGGTACTACATTTATAGAAAATAGCGTCATTGTAAACGGAGAAGCCCTTCCGGGAGTTAATCCAGTAAGTGGTATACCAATTGATACTATAACTGTCGGCGGAAACGCTGTCGCTTCATTCCAAGTAACCGTGACTTCTATCCCAACACCAAATGAATTGACGAACCAAGCCATTACTACTTTTAACTATATAGTCAATCCAAATAATTTACCTGTTACAAACACGACTACAACAAATACCGTCACAACAACTGTCCAAAATGATAATGTCGTTGCCATAAAGTCTGTTAATGCTACGAATGCTTTACCTAGTCAAACTGTAACGTATACAATTACGATTACGAATAGTGGTAATGTAACGATTGAAGATATTATTGCCATAGACACCGCACCAGTAGATACAACCTTCGTTACAGGCAGCGTTACGATTAACGGAATCAATCAGCCTAATGAAAATCCTGAAAATGGTATTACATTAGGAAGCCTTACTCCTAATGAATCTACTATCATTACTTTCCAAGTAACAATATCTCCTACAACTCTTCAACCAGCAATTAATAACGATGCTTCTGTTTCCTATACTGTTACCATTGACCCGAATGAACCACCTATTACAATTACAAAGCAAACAAATGTCGTTACAACAACAGTAGTTGATCCTATGGTTCGTATTAACAAAACAGCCGACACATCTATTGCCGTTATAGGTGATATGATTACATTCACATTAGAGGTATTGAACCATTCCCCGATTCCTACGATAAGTACTTCTATTTTAGATATCATTCCAACTGGTACAACATTTATAGAAAACAGCGTAACCATTAACGGCACTCCTGTTCTAAATGTCCGTCCAGACACTGGTATGAATATCGGTGCTTTACCAGCTGGCTCCGTAGCAAAGATAGCATTTAAAGTTCTCGTCACGTCTATCCCTTCAAACAGCACAATTATCAATTCTGCTTCCGTCACAGCCGCCTTCCAATTGACACCACAGGACCCAATTATTACTTTCATTGACAATTCAAATATCGTTCGTATACCAGTTCAATTTATAACTGCAACAGTAGTGAAAGATGCTTCCGTCAGCTCAGCTTATTTAAACCAATATTTTGATTATACGATGCGTATTACGAATACTTCTGATATTTCACTTTCAAATGTTTCATTACAAGATACCATTCCAGCAGGTTTACAATTTATGAACGGTACTGTCTTTATTAACAGCGAACGCTCTCCACTAGCGAATCCGAATATCGGTTTCCTAGTTGCTACTAATTTGGAACCAAACGAAACAATTATCGTATTATTCACAGTACAAGTGATAAGTCCACCTGTTAATAATGAATTTAAAAATACGGCGGATATTTCTTTACAACTTCAAGTCTCGCCTACCGATCCACCAATTACAGTAACCGTTACAAGCAACGAAAACATCGTCACTTTTATTCCAAAAAATCCTGATGAAACACTTCCAAATTTCAATTGTTTCTTTGACGGCGAACGTTTTATACGCATTACTCCTCGAAATATACGAAATTACTTTTGGACTTGGATTTGGTGGCGTTAATTTAAACAAAAAGAGATTGTAGTTTGGTTGAAACCAAATTACAATCTCTTTTTTATTCCCTTTATCGTAATACCTAATAACTCGTCCAAGCATTTACAACCAATCATCATCTCAAGTTATTTTAGTCGTAATAAGCTGACCAGCCTCATTAATCGTTACTTTCCATTTCGCTCCACTAGCAGTCTTCATAATGATACCTTTACTTGCTTCTATTTCAATATCTCCAAACATTCTTCCACCAGTTGTCGCTAACCAAGCATTCCCATTTTCCATCGAAGACCTTGCAAACATACGATTAATCCGAAAACGTTTATGGTCTTGAGAATAACCACTCAATGTAATTCTTACTTTATATAGTTGACTCGCCTTCATATTCGATATAATTGTATCGCCTACATTTAATGGAACATCCGATGCAACAACCCAATTTCCAGTTGCACTTAATGCATATTCAATTTTAATTTTCTTCGGGCTCTCTCCCCATCCAAAATACATTCCAAAACAATTTAACATTTTGATTGGATTTTTCGTAAAATCTAGCTCAATCACAACTGGATTACTATCTGGAACATCGATATAGTTTACACTTTGTTCATCTATTAAATTGAAGCAATTTGCAAGATTCCCCCCATAAGGTAATTTCCCACTAACTTGCTTAACAGTATACTTTTGCTGAGCGTTTACTAAAATATCATCTTGATTCCCTATTAAATGTGGTTTATTTAACGTAATCGGTAACTGAATTCGAAGAGATTCTTCATAGGTAGACGTACAAACATTGTATTGCCCTTTATCTACAATAGTTGTGGAAAGTAAATTTGAAAAAAGGTAGTTACGATGTGAATTAGAAGAAAATTCAATGACAATCTGTTCACTACTCATCCGGTACGTATCCCAAATCATACAATCAAATGTATTATAGGCACCCGTACAACGAATGACTTTTTTCGTTTGCTGTCTACATTGCACTTGAATATCCTGAAACGTATTTCCTGAACTTTCATTTGGTAAATCACTGTTTCCATCAACTTCTATCCCATACTGACATCCATCAATAAATATAGATTGAAATACATTTGCGTTAATCCAGCAAGGTGTATTTATATCATCTATATATTCTGTCTTCAAATGTATTGCAGTTTGAAAGTTTTTAATTTGAATAAAGTTAACTTGAAAGAAACTAATATAATCCCATGCTTTTTGACAATAAAAGTGTATAGCCTTACCTTTATATGACGACGTTGCATTTATTATATTAATATTTGATATAAGAGAGTGATTAGGAACTTCTATTTGTTGTGAACCGGAAACATAAATGACAGCAGATTGAAACACTGGGTTTATAACTTGAACTGTACCACCTGTAATAGACGCATTTTGTTGCAGTTCAAACGCATTAAAATCTCCATCAATTTGCAACGTAACAGTAGGATCTAGCTCTAATCTTACATTTGATTTAATAACAATCGGTTTTACAATTTTGTACGTATTAATCCCTGTAATTCTAACCGTCGAAATTCGGTTCGCTACACAATAATTTATAGCTTGTTGAATTGCTAATGAGCTATCATTCCCTGGGTTCGGAACTGCACCAAAACAATCAATATGGACACTATTTTCTGGTGCACAATCTTCTTGGGAAGAAATATATTCTGACAAAATAAATTCACTCCTCATATTACCTTTTTCATATAATATGTGAGTTTTCTCTTAAAAGTTTCTCTAATAAAAAAACAAACGACTTGCACGGTCATTTGTTTAATTCATATATACTTTTCGTTTCTTCTATCATTTTAGTTAATGAGAAATATCTCTCTGCTTTCTCTCGTGCTTTCAGTCTAATACGATTCACCTTTTCCTCATTTCCTTGTAGTTCCTCAAGCGCACTTGCGAATATAGATTCGCAATATTCAGTTAATAAAATACCTGATTCTCCATCTATTGCTTCATTTATTCCGCCAACATCTATTGAAACAATCGGTGTTCCTGTAGCCATTGCTTCAATTACCACCATTGGAAACACTTCACGAAAAGATAATAAAAGTAGGGCATTCATATTTCCTATAAACCTATGTGGCTCTGAAATATTCCCTAACATCTTTACACTTTGCTGCAATTCATACTTTTCTATTTCTTTCATAATAGATTCTTTTTCTGGTCCATCACCAGCAATATAAAACAAAAAGTCATCTCTTTTTTTCAACACATTTGCAATTTTTACAAATAATTGATGGTTTTTCTCCTTGGATAGTCTTGCTAATATCCCTATTTTATAAATAGATTCTGTCTTTTTCTGCTGGAATAAAAACTTTTCAATATCCACGCCGTTATAAATTGTCTTTATTTTCTCTTCTGCTACATGCATTGAAATTAAATTATTCTTTTCAAACTCACTTACTGTAATAATATTATTCACATATTTATTTATAAAATAACGAAAAAGAGTTGGCATTTTCTTTTCTAATATCGTTACATTATGTTTCGTATACACGACTTTTATCTTTTTTTTCATGAACTTTTGAATTGAAAAGGCATATAATACCATTCGTAAACTATTTGCATGAATAAGTTCTATCTTTCGTTTGCAAATTTCTTTTCGTAAGTAATGAATATTTCTCAAATGATTCCATCGACTAAGTAACATGAAATTTTCTTTTCTAGTAAGAGACTCATATAGTTCTCCATCACCTGCAGCTGTATAAACCGTAAATTTCTCATCACGCAAATTGCTTTCCAATTTACAGAAATAACTCTCGGCTCCTCCAGTTATCAATTTATCTGTCATCAACAATATATTCATAATTGCGTCTTCCCAACTACATTGATTTTATTTTTTCTATAGGCATGATAAGCATACTTACTAAAATAGTAAAGGATTTGCACAGCATTAAGTCGCTTTTGTTCCCTTAATAATTTCCAATAACGAAAAGCGGCTCTAATTTTATTTCTCGAAACAGAATTTGCTACAATTCTATACTTCGCTAACACTTGCTGTATCCCTTTCGCTTCATGTCCTTCATGTAATAAGTTCAGCCATAACGCTGTATCTTCCGGCTGTACACTAGGCATTTCAATATGCGGAATTTTTTCACGATCAATCATTACTGTTAAACAACCGATAATTGTATTTCCTGCCAAACAATGATAGTCAACAAATTTTGGTACATCCACTTCACGATTTAGTTCATTACTGTTTTCATCGATTAAACTATACGATGCATATGAAAAGGCCGCATTCATTTCTTCCATAAATAACAATTGCGTCTTCAATTTATGAGGCAACCATATATCATCGCTATCTAAAAAGGCAATATACCTTCCTCTCGCCTCTTCAATCGCTATATTCCGAGCTTTAGCAGCACCAACATTTTCTTTTAATGATAATAGTCTAATACGCGAGTCCCCTTCTATTATCTCTTTAATTTTTGCAAGAGATTGGTCCGTTGAAGCGTCATCAACGATAATCATTTCCCAATTTTCATATGATTGATTCTGTACAGATAAAATCGTCTCACCTATAAATCGTATACTATTATAAGAAGGTGTTATTACAGAAACATGAGGCGCATTATTATGTGCTGATAGACATTGTACCATCTACCTTTCCCCTTCCTTCATATATTGAAATGTACTTTACAACCATTGCTAAAAATAAAAAGAACGCTTCGTTAATAATGAGTGACAATGACATCATCTGAAATAAAAATGCAATCATAGTTAATAAAAGATACGGTTTTTCACGAAACAAAGTATACTGCGTTAACTTGAACATTAATATGCATAAAAAAGCGCTATATAAAAGAAAACCAATTGTACCCGATTCAGACAAAATTTCTAAAAATGTATTGTGCACATATAATTTTTCGTTAAATTGAAACTCATAATAATTCGAAAAATTAAACGCACCGATTCCGATATATGGATTGGATAAATAATATTTAAAAGCAGCTTCCCATAATGTAAATCTTCCACTTCCATTATCATGCGAAAAATCAGAAATTCGTTTATTCAATATGTCATCCAATTGGCCACCCATTACACTATTCGATAAACAAAAAATCACTACACCAAACATTAGTAAACTCATTATTATTTTTATTTTTTTTGCAAAACTAGATGTACATACATATACAAAAACGACAAGCACAAGTGCTAATATTCCTCCCCTTGAAAAGGTTAATAAACTTGTCGTAACACATAAAATCAATCCTAAAATGTTCGTCATATTATGTAGGTTTGTCATATAATACATAAAAAATATTGTATTATAAAAAATAAAAATGTTAGGATCATCTAGCAAACCAATTAATCTTGGATATCCTCTATCAACTAATAGTCCAGCAAAAATTTCTCTTTCTTCTCCACCGTACAATCCAAAGTGCTGTAAACCGACTATATACAGTATTAGGCTTACAATATTAAATATGAATCCTACATAGACAATAGATGATTCAAGTGTTGCTATTTCAACATTTCCTAATAAATTTCTCATTATAAAATAACACCCTAAAACAAGTAGCACACCAAAAATCATACGAATACTAGCATTTAAATATATAGAAAGAATTCCACTGAAACAATAGATGAAATAAAATAGCAAAAATACAACTTCATGAAAATATAGCTTTTGAATATGAAAGTTTTTAACTGTTAAACAAAAATATATGACTAAAAAAATCATATATATCTTCAGCGAAAATCCAATATATATGTTGTATTTACTTAACATGACAAATAATATTAAGAGCATAATCCATTTCATCGATATTTTCATATTATTTTCCATAGGCTATATCCCCTGTTTCGTAATATAATCCTTTTTGCGTGTTTTTCTTATAAACGAAAGAAGAAGTTTTTTCAACTCATAATCATATAGGAATATACCAACTACTACGATTAACGTATTCAGAACGAGCGCAATGAAATGATATGTGTGCAATATATATTGCACTCCAATAAAAGTTACACCAAAATAAATTGTATACGGTATTACAATTTGGAATACAATTTTTTTCTTCACTACACTTACCGCTATATACCCAACTAAAGCCACAATTTCAAATAAAACCATAGCGTAAGCCGCTCCTATCACTCCACCAATACTACTAAAGCTATAAAGCATAACCCCACCTATCACTAACGCTATACATTGCACCAACGTTCTTTTATTTTGACGTCCACTCGTTGTTAAGCCGTCAGCTATAGCAATATTTAAACTTTGCAGCACAATGAGAAATGATAATATTTGGAGTGGCTCTACTGCATTTCTCCATTCTTCCTGAAAAAATATAGAAATAAAGTATGGCGCTAAATGATATAAACCTATCGTCATACATATTCCCACAATCGCCATTGATTTTATTTGAAGTAAGTTTAATTTCGTATGCTCTTCTAAATTATTCTGATTATAATGCTTAAAGAGCACTGGATAAAATGCACCTGCAATCACCCCTGGCACTTGATATAAAGCTGCTGGCATCCGATACGCCACTGCGAAAACACCTACCATACTTAATGGCAATGTATAGTTAAGTAAGATAGGTGCTAATTGTGGCGTACTCATTATTAAAAAACCACTAATAATAAAAGGTGTCAATTGCCAAAATAACGCTTTATGAATTACGACCTTCATATTCATACTCGTCTTTCTTTTCATTACATATATGCTGAATACACCACCGATCATATAACCAAATCCATATAAACGAGCAGTTATATAAACTGGTAACTCTCCGAAAATACAAAAACATGTAATGATAATGACAACTGCCGCTGATACAACTTTAATAAGCGCTATATACTTCATACGCTCCGTCAGCTGAAAGTAGGCAATCCCTATATTTTGCCAAGTTAATCCTATTAACATGAAAAACATTACGTTTATCATCATATAAATCAAATTTCTATCCGCATACATATAATGAATAGCAATATAGCCGATTATAGAAATAAAAATAAGTAGAATCATCCTTACTTTTATATACGACGATAAAATTGTCTCTAAGTCTACTCCATCTTTTGCGCCTTCTCGAAGAAACGTATTTGTAAGTCCTAAATCTGTAAAAAATAACATAACAAACGTCACTGCTATAGCAACACTAAACATCCCATAATTTTGTGCATTAAAAAAATTTGCTAAAACAATTAAACTCACAGCCTGAAGAAGATTAGCTAAAATTGTGCTATAAAATAGATGGATAATATTATTTAAAATAGATCTCCCCATACCTGCTCTCCTTTGCAAGCAACCTACTTACATATATTTATCTTGCACCATTACCGTTCAATACTATTAAAACGGTTTTAAATAAAATCCGAATGTCCATCTTAATCGTTTTCATTTCAATATACTCCATATCCAATTTCAACTTTTCTTTCGGATCAAGATTATATCCTCCATTTATTTGTGCCCATCCTGTTAACCCTGGCTTCACTATTAAACGATCCTTGAATTCTGGAATATACGTATCAAATTGTTTATAAAAATACTCTCTCTCTGGTCTTGGTCCGACAAAAGACATATCACCTTTTAAAATATTTAAAAGTTGCGGTAACTCATCAATTCTCGTTTTCCTGATAAACGATCCAACTTTAGTAATTCTTGGATCATTTTCATTTGCCCATTGTGGTCCATTTATTTCAGCATCTTTTACCATCGACCTTAATTTAAATACATTAAACTTCCTTCCATTAATCCCCAAACGTTCTTGAAAATAAATTGGAGCTCCTGCTGTTTCGAAAGCAATCATAATACAAAAGAACAACATAATTGGTAGCGTTAATAGTAACAATATGAGTGAAAATATAATATCAAACAAGCGCTTTATACTTCGATTCAAAATACTGGTCTTTTCTTGAGCCGGAATCGTATACAACTTGGCTTGGTTTGTTTCACGAATCATAGATCGTTACCCCCACATTCAAGAATATAAAACTATACCTATTAATTCACATTCTTTCCTCTTTATATTTGCTATCACTTTTTGCACCTTACGTAGGGAATCTTTTCGCTTTTTGACTGCTAAGACCACTCCATCGCATTTCCCTGCAATCATGTGCGTAGCAGGAAGCTCAAATACTTCAGAGGAATACAAGAAAATATAATCAAAATCTTCTTTCCACTTCGCCATTACATGATCAAATTCATCCGTAGCAACTAAAGGCGTTCCGGTGTGTACTGTTTTTTGGGCAGGAATACAATATAAGTATTTAGATAAATTACTAGAAAAAGATTCATAACTACAAGGGGAATCGTTTATTATATCGTTCACTGTTTTCGTATAATTGCTTTGTAATAGTAGATGTAGTTTAGGATCAGAAAAATTCACGTCGATAAGTAACACCTTTTTTTTCATCTCTGCAAACACTACCCCTAGATTTACTATAAGCGACGCGATAACACCTCTATCCTTCGTTGAAGTAACTGTGAACACTTGTTTCCCCGATTTTTTCAACTCGTGATACACCGTATAAAACTGCTCTTTCATAAAAGCATCATGCGGATTAAATGGCAGCTTTTTCTTTGTCTTAAACATCGACATGTTCACCTCGATATATAGATGATTGCGCATCAACTTCTGTAGATTTCTTTTTTCTATTCGGTTTCATATTTATGTGACCAATAACAGATACTGTTGTTATTTTCTCTAAATCTTGTTCCACGTATATACGCTCATCAAAATAATCTCGAAATACAGCTAAACCTATCCCAACAAAAAAACTAACAATTAAAGAGATAGGAATGATAAGTTGAAATTTCGGAAACAACTTTTCAGCTTTTTCCTGTAACTCAGGGTCAGTTAATATTTTTATCCCCTGTACATTCGTATACTGTTGAAAGCTTTTTTGAGATTGTTCTGCCAATGACTTTACAATTTCTTTGACGATTGTAGGATCCGAATCTTTTACTGTGACAGTAACGATTTGTGAGTTGTCCATATTCACCACTGAAATTTTTTGTGCTAATTCATAAGTTGATTGCTCTAATTTTAAATTTTTTTTAACCGTTGAAATAATGAGTGGACTTTTTAATATATCAACATACGACGTTACAAGTTGCTTATTTTCCTGTGTTTTATTCACTGCATTTTCCTTATTAAACCCATCTAAATTCCCAACGAGAATTTGCGTTGAATATTGATACGAAGGCTTTAATATATACATAGAAATAAGAATTAAAGAACCTGTTACACAACACATCGTCAAAATAATTGTTACTACTCTTCTTTTCAATAGCTGCTGAAAATCCTTCATACTAATTTCTTGCTTCAATTATTTCACCGCCTTTGTTTGAATGACATCCTGCAACTCACTTTCTGCAGATAGTCTTTTCTTTTCTAAATTCGATTGCTTTGTTATATACTTTCCGATCCTGAATGCAAATTTTTCTACAAACAAATAAGAAATTATTGCTAGTATAAACGAAAGAATGAGCGATAACATTAAAACAATAGGTAACGGAAATATTTCATGAAGCATATACACTAGGGAAAATAAAGATATGATGTGGTATAAATAAAGACTGTAAGAAATCTTCCCCAAATATAACAAGTATTTATTACGTAGCAAGGATGACAAAGTTGATACTGACAAGCTTAATGTGACAAATAAACATGCACTTATCGCTACTACGTAGTCTCGAAATATAAAATTATTAAGCAAATTAATTTCTCCAACAAGCCCTTCATACATATAAAGTAAAACCGCAAATAAAAACCATGCAATTTTCTCATTTTTAGTACGATTACTATAAAAAACTATTAAATTATTTTTATATTTCGCAACTAGTGCTCCTAGTAAAAACAGCACTGTGTAATGCAGAGTTAATGCATAACTAGTTAATGTTAAACTTGAGTGAAATAAAAATAAAATCACGACAGAACATATACTAAAACTAAACAATGACAATAATGAATACCTCAACGTTTTTCGTAAACAAACCATCAAAACTAACGGAAAAATTATCGATATTCGCATTTCATGAACAAGTGACCAAATTACACCGTTATATGCATCTGTATTATATTTCCCAATTAATAAAATATGTTGCGCTATTAAGCTTAAAGAACTTTCAATCGTCCATGAGCGATTAAACCATTCACTTAAATTAGAAATGCCATATTTACTCATTGTAGTCTGGCATAAAATAGCTATAATTATTGCTACGATATATGGAATATAGATTCTACATATACGCTTTAAAAGGAATGATCCGTAGCTATCGTAGTTTTTTTGAATGGATCTATACAAAACAAATCCACTCAAAACAAAAAAGATAATAACAGATTCGTTACCACTACTAAAAATTAGACGAGCAGGTGTTTCTTTTAATAGATAAATAACAAATGGTTTATTATCTTCATAACTGTAATTTTGAAATACTGAAAAAATCATTAAATGATGGCCAATCATTACTATCAATGAAGAAATTCCTCGTATAGAATCCAGTTCTTCATACCTATCCATCGTTTTACATCAACTCCTACTGAAATGATAATAATCATTTCAAAGCGACACCATTATTCATATTCCTCTCCTTTCTTTTCATTCCAATTTTTCATATTAAAATGATTTTATAGCGTAATTTTGAATGTATTGTAACATTTTTTGTAATATTATGAATAGTGAATCTTCAAAATTGATATATACCAATTACAACCTCGAAAAATGAATAATATTGACAGAAAAACACTATAAAAACATCTTGCATAGTTACAAAATTAAAGAGAGGAATAGAGTTTTTTCAATATAAAATAAAAAAGATAGCCTTTAAAGGCTATCTTTTTTATTTTATTTAATTATTGGCACCACTATATGCTACATGTCGTTTCTCAATTCTCTCTTCAATTTCTTTCATATTTTCTTTATTATTTAATAGTGATTGTTTATTTTCAATTAATAATTGTTTAAAAGATTTTCTCACTTTTTTTCTCATTTTCATTGTCCTCCTTGGGGGATGGTTTATATAAAAGATAAGGAATTATCTGTGTGCCCTTATAATAATTGATTGTTGTGAATTCCATTTGAACTTCATATGAAAATTTCATTTATTTTCTGACAACTTTGTGAACATACAAAAATGTGATCATCTTAAAACCATTTTGAAATTGCTTCATTTCATTATAAAAGTTGCTATTGTCATCAACTTCTATCAATATATTTTGTCGAAACATTTATATATTTAAAATTGAGTTCGATATAATTTTATTTACTACTATACTGTTCTTAAAAACAAAAAGAGGGGTGTTATATAAGTCAAAGTTTGACTTATATAACACCCCTCTTTCAAAACTATTTATAGCATATTGATTAATATTTCAGGTCTTCCCCAATTCATTTCTTCACAAACGAATCTAAGTTTTTCTTCATCCATTGTGTGTAATCCTTCTTCTAGTAAACATGAAATTGGAACTTCACAATGAATTTGTGCCAATTGTAATGAAATATTTAAGTTCTCTAAATCACTTTCAATCTTTGTACGCTGCGCTTTCGTTAATGTTGCTACATTTTCTAGTACGGTTGCTACTGTTCCATGCTCTTGAATCAATTTATACGCTGTCTTTTCGCCGATACCTTTTACACCTGGGTAATTATCACTCGTATCTCCCATAAACGCTTTCGCATGCACGATTTGCCACGGCTCTACGCCTTTTTCTTCCATGATTTTCTCTGGTGTGTAATATTCGTAATTTCCAATTCCTTTGCGCAAGAGCATAACTGTAACGTTCTTATCAACAAGCTGAAGTAAATCCGTATCGCCTGTTAAAATATAAACTTCCGCTTCATTACAGTATTGTTTTGCAAGCGTACCAATACAATCATCCGCTTCATACCCTTTCATACCGATAACTGGAATAGACAATTTCGCAGTCATTTCTTGAACTAAATCAAATTGCGGAATTAATTCTTCAGGCGGCGCTACACGATTCGCTTTATAATTCGAGAACGATTCTGTTCTAAATGTCGTACTACCCATATCCCAGCATGTTACGATATGTGTCGGTTCAATTGCTTGCATAGCTGTTAATAAATGTTTCATATAACCATGAATCCCATTTGTAGGGGTACCATCTTGTCGTTTCATAAATTGTCCGTAGACACTTGTTGCGTAAAAAGCACGAAATAATAGTGCCATACCATCAACTAATAATACTTTTTTCATAATCCCTCTCCTACCAAAAAAATAATAACCCCACGTCATCACGTAAGGTTATATAAATAGATTACCATTCTACGTTTTTTCAACTTTGTCTATTATACATTGTTTTTGTATATTTAGCATCATTTACACATTAAGACGTTCTACTACAACAAGTATGAAGAATTCCTGTATACGTATTTTTCCCAGTCGAAACAACTACAGCCTTTGCATTTCCGCCAACAATATGAGTCCCTTTGAAACATACGTTTTCAAGTTCAAGTGGATTATAGTCTTTCATTCGTTTTAAAGGAATAAATCGTTTACGCTCAAGGTGATAGCAACTTTCAAATTTCTCAATACTTGCATCTTTTCCTGTTAGCACGGATTCATTTACTAATAAATCATTCGCGTAAATGATACGTACATCTGCTGGTACTGTATCACCTTCTGAAAGAAAAATCATATCCCCAGGAACAAGTTCTTGTACTGGCACATTCATCATTTTTAATTCACCGTTTAAACCTGTTACACTAGAACATTCTACTCGAGACACAGTAATTTTCTCACATTGTAATCCATCACGCACATGTTGTTTTGAAAAACCTGGAATCATTCCACTTAGCTTCATCATTACTTCCGCAATACGCGCTCTTTTTGAAATTAATTCGTTTCGGCCGTATACTTGAATGCGTTTTTGTGCCTCTTTCATAGATAATCCGTCTCTTGTTGTTTTAAAATACGCAAATACAGATTTTACATCTCTCGTTGCGATTTCAATTAATAAATCTTTATTTTTTTGAAGCATTGTTTGTTCTTTCATTGATTTTTTACTTAATTTATATGACGTGTTACCCACAGTTTTGTTTGCATATAACATATTATCGTCTCCTCCTGTACAACATAGGAAGAAACGCTTTGTTTCTCAATTTATCCACTTTACCGTAACAGTGTTTAGCGCTTAAACATGCATATAAACGCTACATTATGATAAATATAGAGGGAGGAACAAGTCGTTTCCTGCCTACATCATATATTTTTGATTTGAAGTATATGGGTAACGGAACCGAGTCAGAATTTGACATGCTCCTCACCTCCTCGTTTAATTTTATAGTTTATACTATGAAGTTACTCATAGATTTGTAACAAAAAGACCCTTACTCCGAAAAGAGTAAAGGTCTTGGCATACACAAATAAACGATTCCTAAACAATTAGAAATCTACGGACCTCTCCCTCACCGAGTTTTAGCACTGTATAGCATAGGTACATTACCAGCTACGTTAAGAAAAACCTTAATTCGATCATTCCTGTTGACCCATTGGCGTCTCTCGACATTTTTGGGCAGTAGCATTTCTCTATACAGGAGCCTCACCTAACAGAGACTTATTTTTATTACATAGAAAATGTTACTCTTATTTAAAATAGATGTCAACAGTAGCCTACAATTTTTTCGAAAGGTATGGCGAACTAACGTATATAAAATAAAAACCTTTACGTCTAAACGTAAAGGTTTTAATAAGTTATACAACCAGCAATTACAATCCCAATGGAAAGCGATAAAAACATAAGAAAAAGACCGACTGCTTGATTATCTTCTTCAAGACTTTTGTTTATATTAAAGCGTGGTGTAAGCCACTCAGCTAAATAAAAGACGATAATTTGAGCCAAAATCCCAACGGCTCCCCACGAAACCATATCAAGAAGTGAAATGGAATTAGCTGCTGTCGAATATAAAACAATAGCTAACCCAAGTAATCGTCCTCCAAGTACATAGCTTACCGCCTTATTCCCTTGGGCCATTAACTTAAATTCTTTTACTTTCGTTGTCACTTCCATGAGGAACAGACCAATGCATAAAAGGCCCAGTGTTACTGCTAAATATAATAAAAAATTAATCATATACTTTCCTCCTTTTTTATACCTACCGGTAAATAGTACGATTCATTCCCCGTAATTTTTTCCCCAGCGCGAATACCGATACTACTCGCTTTTCCAGCAATTAAAAACGAACCAAACACATACGACAGTTTCTCCATCCCTTTCTCTGTTTCCAAAGATACGACTGGAAGTTCTGTATACTTTTGAAATATCGGCAGTGACGCTTTATACGTTTGGTGTGCATTTTGAATCATAATATTTTCGTCCTTATCGCGAACGGTAATTGTGTCTCCTTCTCTACCAAATGAAGGTTTTTGAACGAAAGAACCTTTTCCCAAAAATAAATCTCGTTCTAAATATGTAGGTAACATATATTCTTTAATCCACTGTTGTTCCTCATTTGTATAAAAGGCCTTTTCTTCTGCTAACCCCCAAATCAGACACTGAATTGATTTTGGCTGAAGTAAAAATGCTGACAAAGGATTTATTATAAAAAGCTTTCCGGCTTTTACAAGTTGCAACAGTTCCACACCTACGAAGTCTCCTGTTTCAGGATCTTGATCCTCAATTAAATCTTCTATCGGATATGTTTGGCGATATAAAATATCAATCTGTACTCCATCCCTATCCACTAAAGCATCTTTTGTAATTCTAAGTTCTGACATTGGCACTACTTTATTTTCAACATGGCATAACTGACTCAAATACATAGTCGTATTCCAATCCTCAATATGTTCATGATGTGCTGTAAAAACAACATTTGGGTTATCTATTCCCTTTGTCGCTTCCATTACGGCCTTTGTAACACCAGAAGATAGTAATCGTTCTTGACCCAAGTTTGGATCATCATAGCCTAGTTTTCCACAAACTTTTCCATTCATTTGAAAGCATTCCATAATAAAAGTTGGTGTATCACTATTAAACTCAAGCATTTTAATTTGGTTATCACTTGTTAAAACGAAATCAAATCGTGAAATAACAGATTCAGGATATAATCCTTTCATTCTAATAAACGATAAGCTTGCAGGAGGATACCCAAGTTCAAGAAGCTGTTCGTCACTTAAATTCCGCAAAAGTTTAGCAGTCTTAAAAAATATTTTCCCCATTCGTTCAGTTGCTAATTGCAATTGTTTCATAGTCTGATTTGTTATAGAGAAAACATGAAACAAACTATACTCACATTCATATAAATCCGACCAAAAATTCGGATATTTCGAATAAAACGCTTTTCGTTCTCTTATGTATTGCGACATATGTTAGCCCCCAAATCCTCCCTTTGAACCGCTTCCAATTCCACCTTTAAATTCCGCAGACGATTGATAAGATTTAAACGCCGATGAATTTTTAAAAGTGGATTTATTTTGATAGTAACTCCCACCATAAAAATAATGCCCACGATAACCTGACCTACTATCATCACACTGCCATACCCCAAGTTCATCATCCCAATCCCAATCTGAACAACTATTATCATTCGGTTTTGGGGGAAGATCTTGTGCGCAGCCAAATAAGGTGCCAGTCATTAAAGACGTTACGACACCACCTACTAGCCATTTCGTTTTTGTCACCTTCGCACTCCCCTTTTTAAATTCTATTCCTATTATATAAGATAGCATGATAAAGTAGAAGAAAAAGGAAGAAGAGGGATAAAATGCGCTTAGAATATCGACTTAATGATGAAACGAAAAGATATCCTGCTTTATGGAGCTACGCAAATATTTCTAACTCTGAAATCATCGCACGCATGACGTGTGAATATTTTATAAAGGATAACAAGACATATGTTGTTACTGCTACTTCAGTAGATCCAGACGGAACAGCAGTTATATATATTCAAAAAGAAGAGTTTGCAAATGACCCTTCAGATCCTACATACTCTCACATCGGTTTTGAGGTTAGAGAACTAAGTGAAACGAGTTCAAGCATAATAGATCGGAAAGATGTATGGAACTATGAAGAAATTTTGCCATCTCTTCATTCAGACCTTATATATATTCAGCGCGACGGCATGCATATGGAGTTCGCTTTAGATTCAAGAGAGATTGATGAAGATAGAAAGTGCTATATTTATTATGGAAACTTCACAGGTGAATCCAGATAAAATAGATATATGTATGCAACAAAAAAACCTTACGTATAAAACGTAAGGTTTTTATATAGCCCCACATATGCCGTTCTCTCTAGATGTCCATAAACCTGCTCTCACAGGTGGATGCTCTCACAAATGTTTGTAACTTCCTTCTTAAAAAGATGGCATGTTAGCTACATTTAAATATTGAACTTCCATATTAAACTTATTGGTTTAAGACATGCATAAGCTACGTACACCGTAGGAATTTTATATAATGTTAGTTGAAATAAGACCCCCGCACGTGCCGCTCCTCGTAAATGTCCAAAAACCCGCTACTCGCAGGTGGATGCCCTCACAGTTACCGTACATCTTCCTCCACAAGGAAGGCTTGATGATGGTCGCTAAATATTGAGCTTCCGTATAACTAACATCGGTTTTAGACATAAATAAGTTACGTACACCGCAGGATGTATTATTTACTTGTCGTTATATTATCACATTGTTTCCAATGTGTAAAATACAAAGTTTTTCGAGCAATTTCTTGCTTGTGACCTTATTTTAATACAAATTATTTTTGCATGCAAGTGATTAATCTTCTTCTTTTGCAATTTGATTTTCTGGATAAGAAATCCAATCACTCCAGCTACCTGCATACAATTTAACATTTTGGAATCCAGCTAATTTCAATGCAAGGATATTTGGACAGGCTGTAACACCAGAACCACAATATACAATTGTTTCCTTATCTTTCGAAAGATTTCGGAATCGTTCTTGTTGCCCAGCTTCATTCTTAAATTGCCCTGATTGTACAATTCCATCCTTCCAAAAATAGTTTACTGCTGTCGGAATATGTCCTGCTTTTGGATCAACTAGTTCCTCTACACCAGCATAACGTTTTGGCTCTCTAGAATCAATTAACGTAACATCTGCACCTGCATGAATATTCTCTCTCACCGTTTCCATCGTTACAAGCATATGATCTTGTACATTTGCTTTGAATGTTTTTCGTATAGCAACAGGAATTTCCATTGTTATCGGTAGTCCATTCTCTTTCCAAGCTGGAAATCCACCATCTAATATATATACTTTCTCATGTCCTACATAGTTTAATAACCACCAGAGACGAGAAGCATTTGCACCCGCTTGACTGTCATATGCAATTACTGTCGTATGTTCATCAATACCAGCTTGTGAAAGCTTGTCTGCAAACTCCTCAATATTCGGCAATGGATGGCGACCACCATGTTCTGTTACAGGACTTGATAAATCTAAATTCAAATCAAAATATAATGCATGAAGAATATGTTCTTCCTCATACTTTTCTCTACCCCAATTAGGATTCGCTAAATCAAAACGACAATCGATTATACGGACATTCTCATCTTCTATATGCTCACGTAACCATTCGACTGTAACTATCATCTTTAACGACCTTCTTTCTCTTGCAAACGACTTACATACTCCATAACCATTTCTTCTGTAACATATTTACGCTCTAGTGTAACACCATTTTTTGCAAGATCATTAATTTGCTTTGTTACAACATTAATGACATCAACCGAAAATTCTTTCCCATTTGACGCAAGAGATACGGCTGCTTCAATAGCTGCTTCACGCTGCGCATCTAATTGTAAACATGCTTTTACACTTTCATTTTGTTTACGAGAATGTGCTGTAATTGCTTTATGTACTTCCATCTTCTCTTCCCCCTAAATAAGTTATACGTTCTCATTCAATTCCATTGCAAGCCGAATCATATCACGGCATACAATCCCATTTTCAATAATCTCTTCTTCATAATGCTTCGAAAAGTAATCAAAATCAATAGAAAAAATACGAAATCCACATTTTTGATATAAAGCAAGTTGTGAAACACTAGAATTGCCCGTACCAACTTCAAGTTTTGACATACCATATCCTTTAGCAGTTTCTACGGCATGACTTAATAGCTGCTTTCCAATCCCTTTTCCTTGCAAATGCTCTACAACCGCAATATTCATAATTTCCATCGTCTTCGGCCTTGTTTCCAAAAGAACATATACACCGACAACTCTCTCCTCCTGCTTAGCTACATATGTTTTCCCTCTTTGTACATATGTATCAATTTGCCCCTCACTTGGATCAGCAAGCAATAATAAAGGTTTCGGTATAGCTTCTTTCGAAATATACTCTATTACTACACACATAAAAAACTCCCCTTTCTCTATTGTTCTAAACCCTCCTTGTCTACCATAAATAATAGAAAGGAGGGATTCACCATGGACAACAATGAGAAAAAGTGCAACGTCATCTCTATTGATGGAAAGAAGAAGAAAAGCGACACGTATTCCTACCCAAAATTAGTAGTAGAAAACAAAACATATGAATTTTCTTCATTCGTCTTATGCGGTGAAACACCAGACGGCAGACGCCTCGTTCTTACTCATATGATTTCTACCGATGAATTTGCTGGGTTTGTCAAATCTTTAGATACAGTATTGCAAAAGAAAATTGAACGAATCTTTTTCTCATAACGACTATATCACATAAATTTCTTTTTCAATCTCTACTAACTGCTTTTGCAATTGTTCTTTACTTTGTTCATATAGTGATACATCAATTGTTTCAGCCAATGCAAATAATACACTTTCATAATAATTCATCACATCTTGCTGCATCACTTTTTGGAATAAGTTCCATTTCAAATCCCACTCTTGCTTATAATGATGAACAAATAAATCTTTTTCATCAGCTACATAGTTTGATACGAAAGGCTCTAATACAACTTTAGCCTCTTCTTGCATGAAAGCTTTATCATTTTTTTCAAAAAAGCTTTTTTCATTTTTAAAATGCGCCAGTGCTTTTTTGAAATCTTTTATTTCAACTGAAGGGAACGGTTCTTTATGTGCAATATCTTTATATTCATAATCCACTGTTCCACTCATAGAAATTGATTCATTTTCTACTTTACAGTTCACCACAATTTCATTCTTTGCACGCTTCATCGCTTCATCTATCCATTTCTCAAGGCGTAATGATGTCGCACGCATTTCTTGTAGTAAATCATGCTGAATAAATGCCACTAATTCCATAACGCACTGTTGCAACTGCACTTTCACATTCCCATCCGTTCGCAGCGATGCTGGATTAATAAATTCAGTAAACACATCGTTATAGCGTAGGAATAGACGCTGTTGCACGTAATAAAGCAATTCTTTCACTTCATTTTGCATCGCCTGCTCTTCAGCAAGCACACTATATGATGAAATAATATGAAGTAGCTGATCACGCTCTGCTTCATATTTTTTCGTTTGCTTCTCTTTCTCTTCATTCCCCTGCTTTGCACCGTTTATCATATTTACTAAAAGCTGATCTGCTCCTTGCAATGTACCATATAAAGCATGAACAGATACGAGCATTAAATCTCTCATCATAAAGGATGTAAATGATTCCTCGAACTTAGCAATCCCAGAGTTTTGTAAAATACCGTACTTCTCTTTTTCAATATTCTTTCCTTGCTTCTCTTCAAGTGCACATAAACTTGAAATTGCAAATAAACGCGGATTTCTAATACCGTATTGCAGTAGCTGGTCTGCGATATAACCTTTTACCATTTCAAGTTCTTCTTCAGACTCTGCTAAATCGGCCGCATTAATTAAGAAAAACATTTTATCAAGTGCAAAAGTATCCTTTACACGACCAAGCTGGATTAAGAATTCACGGTCAGCACGAGAGAACACATGATTATAATACGTTACAAATAAAATAGCATCTGCGTTTTTAATATACTGGAACGCAACGTCCGTATGGCGGGCGTTAATAGAATCCGCTCCAGGTGTGTCTACAAGCGCTACTCCTTGCCTTGTTAAAGCACAATCATAATAAAGCTCCATGTACTCAACAAAACATGATTTTTCTTCATTCGCTACATAATCAGAAAACTCTTCTAATGTAACTTGTACTTGCTCCCCTAAATGAGCAGAAACCGTATCATACCCTTTTTGTACCGCTCTTAAAAAGCTAAATGTTGTTTTTTGCTTCCCAGTTGGTGAAGGATATTTCATAACTTTATCAATTTGTGCTAACGCTGCATCTAACGTAGTAATCTCATAATGAAACAACTTATAAACAGCTTTCATATCTTCTAATAGAGCTTGCTTTGATTTGAATTGAACCATTACTGTTCCGTGTGGTTTTTCCTCTGTAACCGGCAAAATTTGATTAATCGTTGCCGTCGTCGGATTTGGTGATACAGGAAGTACATTCCCACCAAGCAATGCATTAGCAAATGATGATTTCCCAGCACTAAAAGCTCCGAATAACGCTACTGTAAATTGTTTCGTTTCCACACGACGCCTTTTTTCTATTACCTCTTGCTGTACATGTTTCAGCGCTGGCAATGGCTCTAATATCGTTTCAGCTTTCTTCACTTTCTCTAATATACGCTGAATATTTAAAGCTGCTGTTCCTTTTATCTCTTCCTCACAAGCCATTACGTTATCGTTTACGCTTTCCTGCTCTTGTAGTGTGAATTTCTCACTAACAATTTGTATTTTACTTTGCAATATCTCCTCTATTTGCAAGCCTTCTGGTGTAGCAACACGCTCGTGCCAAACATTTTGCAAATAACTTTCATATGTCTCTAAATTGTTACTGTATTGCAATTGCGTTTCTTTTGCCGTTTGCAACATCATATATTTTTCAATCTCTTCTTCAATGCGTGCAACTGCTTCCTTCACCTTTTGCTTTAAAACGACTGCACTTTTATCAAAAATTTGCTGCGCTTTTGTAAAATAACGTTTCTTCAGTTCATTCGCTACATCCGCTGTATAAAGAAGTAAGTAATCACCTGTGAAACCTGCACCTTGTTTAATGACTTCAGCTAACATTTCTGGTCCAAAAGCAATTTCTAAAGCATATATGTCTTTCCCAATTTCCTCTGTGAACAATCCTTCTTCTTTTAAGAAGGCAACAATAAATTCTTTCACATGAAAATCAAGTTGCGTTTCAACAGTCTTTTGCAAAGCAGAATAAAAAGCATCTAAACGTCTCTGTTTTTCTTGCTCCGTCTTTCCTTTCGCAAACAACAAACCGACCTTAAATTTAGTTAATTTCGTTTCTAAATACGCATTTGCCAATTCTCTCATTTCAAATGGCATTAAATACGCGTTATCTAATATAGCTTGTAAGCCTTTTATAAATTCGTTTCTCACATGAGATTCTTTACTAGCCTCGCGTTGTTTAGTTTCCGTTAGCTCTTCTTTCTTTTCAACTATCTCTGAAATAGAAAGCGGCGATGCTAGCTCTTCCTCATATTTCAAAAGAGCTTTTTCATTTTCTGAAAGAATAAATGAAAAATGTTCCCCCATTAAATATTCTGTTTCTCGCTCCATTCCATCTCTTACATACTGCACTTTTTCTTTCATAATAGAAGTAATTAATGTTTCTAAGCTCCCAATTTCATTATGTGTATGGTTCATCATTCGTAATGAAGTATAATACACTCCATCTACTTCAATATCCCAGTTAGAGAACGATTGTTTTACACTATCTTTATAATCCTCAAACGATAATTCATTTTCTTTATGTTTATCTATTTGATTTACAACGAGATAAACCGTTTTATTACGTTGTTTCAATTCTTTAACAAATTGCAAATTCACTTCCGATTGGACGTGATTATAATCCATCATATAAAAAATCACGTCTGCTAGATGCAGCGTTGATTCTGTCGCTAATTGATGGGCATCATCTGTTGAATCAATCCCTGGTGTATCAACTAACATAACACCCTCAGGAATTGGCGCATCATTCCGATAAATATGAACACCAATTACCTCATCACCGTCTTTACAAATTTGTTTTAATTCTTCAGCTGAATATGCACCATCATATTCGTACTGTTCTCCAGATTTAACTGTTACAACAACACGATCCATTCCTTTTTCAATTTTGACAACGTTAGCGCTTGTCGGAATTGGACTTGTTGGTAACAACTGCGCTTTATATAGATGATTCATCATCGTTGATTTTCCTGCAGAGAAGTGACCGCAGAACGCTATCATAAGCTGTTCTTGTTTATATTTTTGAATCACCTCAAACAACTTTACACTATTCTCTGCATCGCCGTGTTTTTGCCACTCTTCATAAAAACAAACAAGTTTTTTCATACCGTTTGTCTGTACTATGTTTGTCATCCCCTTGTTCCCCTTTATCCAAGATGTATATACTTTTTCCCGCTATTTGCGAGCTCATAATCATCAGGAGATACATCCCCTCATCGATTACAGTTTCACTTTACTATCATACTAAATTTTCAGCATATTCTCATTAAAAATAAAAAATCCCTTTCATTTTTTTTACAAATGAAAGGGATTTTATGTCATATCACTCATTTTGCTGTTCCTACTCCATTTAAAACATACTTTGCAATAACTGCATATACAGTGACTGTACCTGCTACTAATGCATATACCATACTCATGCACCAACCTTTTTTGATAATGATTATCACTTTTAAACACATTTTATCATTAAAGAGAATCATTATCAATACTTTTCATAAAGAAAGCCCCTTATAGAAAGGAGCTTTACTGCCTGTTTTGAAGAAGGTTAAAACTTGTTGTGCACTCTTATTATATCTCATAATACATATCTTAACAGTTTTAAAAATTGGAAATTACCTATATACCCTCCTCTTTACATTTTGTATAATAAAAGGGAATTACTTAACAAGGAGGAAAATAATGACACAAAATATTTCACAAGGCGAGAGGATACATTCCATAGATATTATTAGAGGAATAGCTGTACTAGGTATTTTTCTTGTTAACTGGCCAATTATCGCCGGGGTTGACTCACGTGATATTACAGGAATTTACGAAGGGATAGACAGCTATATTCGCCTATTTTACGATATGTTTATTCAAACGAAATTTTATACAATTTTTTCGTTTTTATTCGGATTAGGTTTTTATATTTTTATGAATCGTGCTGAGGCGAAAACCGATCGTCCAAAAACTTTGTTTGTTCGCCGCTTACTTATTTTATTATTATTTGGTTTCTTACACTACGTTCTTTTATGGGACGGGGACATTTTACATACTTATGCAATTACCGGATTTTTCTTATTTTTATTTTACAAGAGAAAGCCACGTACTATTTTAATATGGTCAATTGTACTATTAAGTTTCATGCAATTGTTCACATTAGTAGGTTCTCTTCTCATGTTATTAGTGCCGGTAGATGAACTAGGCCTTTCCATAGCCATTATGCCGTTAGAAAACTGGGGCTTACAAATTACAGACAGATTCCATTCTTTCTATTCTGAAGCAATAAGTAACAGTCTTATTATGCTTCCTGAAACACTAGGATTGTTTTTACTAGGATTATATGCCGGTAAAAAAGACATTTTCCGCCGTGCTAAAGAATTAGATCTAAAACTTAAAAAATGGCAAATCATTATGTTCATTTTAACATTACCGATGTGGTTTATTATGGTTTACTTCTTTATGAACAATCAACCATACACACCATTTTCACTTATGGGTATTACGATGATAAGCGGAAAGACATTGTTCATCTTCTACATTGTCACGTTAATGCGTTTATTACAAAAAGAAAGATGGCAAACATTATTACGTCCGTTCCAGTATGTTGGTCGAATGGCGTTAACAAACTACATTTCACATACAATTGTTACATTACTTGTATTCGGACTATTGTTCAAAAATGATTATCTTGCTCCATTATGGGTAGGTCCTCTATTTTGCATTAGTTTCTATACGTTACAAATCTTTATTAGCCGCTGGTGGCTGTCACGTTATCAATACGGGCCACTTGAGTACATTTGGCGTCTTGGTACGTATGGGAAAATGATGCCACTTAAAAAGAAAAGCAAGGTCTCATAATGAGACCTTGCTTTTTTACGCTTCTCTTACTGCACTTTGCATAGACACTGGCTCTTCTTTTACTTTCACTTTACGCTGCGGCACCATATTAAATACGATATTTAAAAGTACTGCTGACGCACTTCCAAGTACAATTCCGTTATCTGTTAAAATACGAATGTTTTCAGGAAGTTGTGAGAATAATGTCGGAACAACTGTAACCCCAAGCCCAATTCCGACAGAACATGCAACTATTAATAAGTTTTCTTGTTTACCAAAATCAACGCTACTTAACATTTTAATACCATATGCCATTACCATACCGAACATTGCTAACATTGCACCGCCAAGTACTGATTTCGGGATAATAGTTGTAATAGCTGCGATTTTTGGAATGAACCCAAGAACGATTAACATACCACCACAAGTATAAATAATAACGCGATTTCTTACTCCAGTTAATTGAACAAGTCCTACGTTTTGAGAGTATGTTGTATATGGGAACGCGTTAAAAATACCACCTAACACCATCGCTAATCCTTCTGCTCGATAGCCTTTTGTTAATTCTTTTTCACCGATCTTTTTATTGCAAATATCAGATAATGCGAAATATACACCTGTTGCTTCTACAATCCCTACGCAAGCAACTAAAATCATCGTAATAATTGGCGTTAATTCAAATGTTGGTGTACCGAAGTAAAATGGCTGAATACCGTGGAACCAATCCGCTTCTCCAACTGCTTGCAAACTTACTTTCCCCATAAACGCTGCAACAATTGTACCGAACAATAGACCTAGTAAAATAGAGATTGAACGAATAAACCCGTCAAAGAAACGATACATAATGATGATAAATAATAATACACCAAATGCTAACCCTAAATTCTCCAGACTACCGAAATCCTTACTTCCTACTCCCCCAGCCATATCATTAATCGCTGCTGGAACAAGTGTAACTCCAATTACGGTAACGACAGATCCTGTTACAACAGGTGGAAACAGTTTTACAAGCTTTCCAAATAATTTCGCAAAAATAACAACGAATAACCCGGCAGCAATAATCGCTCCATAAATAGAAGACACACCGTATTGTTTCCCGATTGCAATCATCGGCCCAACCGCTGTAAATGTGCAACCAAGTACAACGGGAAGTCCAATACCGAAAAAGCGATTTGATAATGCTTGTAAAATCGTCGCAACGCCGCACATTAATAAATCAATCGAGACTAAATATGTTAACTCTTTTTGATTTAAACCAAGTCCGCCGCCCACAATAAGCGGAACGATAATTGCGCCAGCATACATCGCCAGCATATGCTGCATACCAAGCGATGCGATTTTAAATGGATGTTGCTTCATCGTTTATTTCACCTCCGCAGTTTCTTGCTGTACAAATGTAACTGTGCCGTTATCAAGTGATGCAATTTCTGCTAGTGACTCAACACGAACTCCTTGTTCACGAAGCTTCTTTCCTCCATCTTGAAATGCTTTTTCAATAACAATACCAATTCCTGCAATACTTGCTCCTGCTTGCTCTACTAAACTCATTAAACCTAAAGCAGCCTGACCATTTGCTAAAAAGTCATCGATAATTAAAACACGATCATTTTCATCGATATGATTTCGAGATAATGAAATTTCATTCGTTTCTTGTTTCGTAAATGAATATACGTTTGCAACGTACATATTATCTTGTAACGTTAACGATTTACGTTTTCTTGCAAAGATTACTTTTACACCAAGCTCTAATGCAGCCATAACTGCTGGTGCAATGCCTGAAGATTCAATCGTCACGATTTTTGTAATGTTCTCTTCTTTAAAACGTTTAGCAAATTCTTTTCCGATCTCTTGCATAAGTACTGGGTCAATTTGATGATTTAAAAATGCATCTACCTTTAATACGTCACCAG
Source organism: Bacillus sp. K2I17 (assembly GCF_002209985.1). NCBI lineage: Bacteria > Bacillati > Bacillota > Bacilli > Caryophanales > Bacillaceae > Bacillus > Bacillus sp. K2I17. The sequence goes on along the minus strand of NZ_NJGF01000007.1, from coordinate 160,530 downwards.
ATAAAACCTTTCCTTCGTTCAAAATCTTTTCTTGTAATACTTTCATGTTTGTTCCCCCTCTTATGCAATAAAAAACTCCAAAAGCCGCCACCACTCGTTACAAGTGAGAGACGCGCTTTTGGAGTTTCGCAAAAAAGAATGCTAAACAAGCAAATATATTCGTCCTCACTCATAGTCAAAGTATTTACGGTACTTCGGTAGAAACTTGCAGGCCATATCCCCGCGATTATATGAGTGTAGCTAACTATTTATTTTATAGAAGGATTATAACGCACTTTTTATACTTTGAAAAGCATTTCTTAATAAAACACGTACAAATTTTATAAAAACATCATTTTTGTTCGAGTTTTGTAAACTCTTACATATTATTTCAAAGTGTCGTTAAAATAATCGGCCCATCTTTTGTAATCGCAATTGTATGCTCATATTGCGCTGATAATTTCCCGTCCATCGTTCTTGCAGCCCATCCATTTAAATCTACTTTCGAATATCGCATACCTACATTGACAATAGGCTCAATTGTAATTACCATTCCTTCTTGTAGTTCAGGCCCTTGTCCTTGTTTCCCAAAATGAAAAATTGCTGGTTCTTCATGAATCTCTTTACCAATCCCGTGCCCCGTAAAGTCTCTTGCAACCGAAAAACCTTCAGTAGCTACATAACTTTCAATTGCATAGCCAATGTCTCCTACATGATTACCGATTACCGCCTGACCAATCCCTTTATATAAAGCATTCTCAGCTACTAACAATAACTTTTCTGCTTCATCAGAAACATTTCCAATTTTATACGTCCAAGCAGAATCTGAAAGACCACCATTTAAGTTTACTACCATGTCAATTGTTACAATATCTCCCTCAGTTAAAGGAACATCGGCGGGAAACCCATGGCACATTTCAGCATTTACAGATGCACATATCGCATATGGATACCCGTTGTAACCTTTCTGCTGAGATGTTGCACCATGCTTTTCTAAATAAGCTTCAACAAACGTATCAATTTCTTTTGTCGTAATACCTGGTTTCATCATTTTGGCAATTTCCCTATGACATGAAGCAAGTAATTTCCCAGATTCATGCATCAAATCTATTTCATTTTTCGTTTTAATTGTAATCATTCTACCTCTCCTTGCTAAACCTGCTATTTGCTACTAAAGTTCAATCATACACATCCTCTGTCAAAATTTCAAAACTCTCAATTACAACAAGTACAAAAATATGTATCCTATACTTCTAAATCAAAATAAAGAAACAGAAGATCCCCTCTGTTTCTTAATCATTTTTACATATATAATTCATTTTCAAAAACTCAAAACAACTACCATTTGTTTTCTGTATAAACGTTCCAACAGCTTCAAATCCTGCTCTTTTATACACTTTAATGGCTCTCTCATTACATGTCGCTACTGATAGTGTTATATAATTGCAACCATATTTTTCTTTACTAAAAGCTAGTCCAGCGTTTACGAACTGTAAACCAAATCCATTTCCAGTTATATCAGGTCTCATTCCAAGACCTATATCAACCGTTCCATCATTTATTTTACAAACAGTAAAAAAACCAATGAGAGTGCCATTTTCCTTCACAGAAAATGTATGATTTCCTCTACTCTCATCATGTAAAAACTCAGCTAAATCTTCTTCATCTGCACCTATATCGTAAAAGGAATACCTCCCTTCATAATGCCAGTTATATGCAATTTCTTCTGCTTCTTCTTGCGTCATTACTGTATATGTATAAGCCATTCTTCTATCCCCCTTGAAAAAAAGAGCTGCAATTAAGCAGCTCTTTTTTATAACTCATAGATTTCTTTATACTTCGCTTCTAAATAATCTGCTAAGTAGTTTGCATTTAATCCTTCACCTGTCACATCTTCTAAAATTTCAAGTGGCTTTTTCGTTTTACCGTATTGGTGAATATTTTCTGTTAACCATTCACGAATTGGTGTTACGTTTCCTTCTTCTAATAATGCATCAAAGTTCGGAATGTCTTTTAACATTCTTTGCTTAAATTGCGCTGCATACATATAACCAAGCGCATAAGATGGGAAGTATCCAAATGAACCACCAGCCCAGTGAACATCTTGCAATACACCTTGTGCATCGCTTTCCGGACGAATTCCTAAATATGCTTCCATCTTATCATTCCAAGCCACTGGCAAATCCTTCACTTGTAATGTACCATCAAATAATTCTTTCTCAAGTTCATAACGAACCATGACGTGAAGCGGATATGTAAGCTCATCTGCTTCTATACGAATGAACGATGGCTTCGATTCATTAATCGCATCATAAAACTCATCTACTGATATATCATTGAATTGACCATCGCTATACTCTTTTAATAAATCATAATTTTTCTTCCAGAATGATTTATTACGACCGATAAAGTTCTCAAAGAATAATGATTGTGACTCATGAATACCCATAGAAGTTCCACTACATAGCGGTGTACCTTCGAATTTCTCTGCAATATTTTGTTCATATACAGCATGGCCACATTCATGAATTGTTCCAAACACTGCCATACGGAAATCTTTTTCATCATAACGTGTTGTAATACGAACGTCCCCTCTATTTAATGTAATCTCAAATGGATGTACCGTTTCATCAAGACGACCTGCTTTAAAGTCATAATTCAATTGCTTTAATAACTCTAATGTAAAGTTCTTTTGTTTTTCTTTTGAAAAATGTTCTGATAAAGCACTTGTCTTTAATCTCTTTTGTGACTCCGATATTTCTTTTACGAGCGGAACGATACGCTCACGAAGTTGACCAAATACGTGATCTAACACTTCTACTGTAATACCTGGCTCATACATATCTAACAATGTATTATATTTATATGTTTCGTAACCCCAATATGTAATGAATTTCTTTTTAAATTCAACTATTTGTTCTAAATACGGACGGAACATTTCGAAATCAGATTTTTCCCGAGCTTCTTCCCACACACTTTCCGCTTTCGCTTCTAATTTCACATACGCCTCGTATTCCGCTTGTGGAATTTTCTTATTTCTATCATATTCTTTACGACACTCTTCAACCATTTTCTTCATCGTTTCAGAAAGTTTATCTTCACTTATTAAAGCTTCAAGCTCTGTTAAATAATTTCCCATCTCATCTGAAGTCGACATAACAAACACTTCTGATGAAAGCATACCAATTACTTCTGAACGCTGGTCTACACCTTTTTTAGGCGCACCTGTTCTTAAGTCCCAAAACATTAAGCTTAATGCTTCACCGTAATTTTGTATCTTCTTCACATATGTTAAAAATTGTTTTTCTACTTCATATGTAGCTACTGTCATCGTATAAAACCTCCCTTTTCTACCTCAAACTTAATTCGACATGGAAACCTAAATTCCTTTTATAATAGAAAAAAAGCTTGGCAAGCGCCAAGCTTTCTCCTTATAATTCTTTACCTTCTACTGGTAGTACGTTTTTCACCGCTTCTATCACTTTCTCATCTTCTGTATCAGATAAGAAGATTGATATAGCCCCTTTATCGTCGCTCGTACGAATTAAACGTCCAATCCCTTGACGAAGACGTAAAATCATATACGGTACATCTACATCCCAGAATGGATTATTTACATGTTTACGCTTCGCTTCAAACACAGGATCGTTTGGAGGGAATGGTAATGACCAAATAATAACATGCGATAATGATGAACCAGGAATATCTAAACCTTCCCATAAATGAACAGCACAAAGTACAGTCTCTTCTTCATTTTGGAAACGAGAAACGAGCTGACTAATTTCTTGATCCCCTTCATATAGGAACGGAACGGACATTTGTTCTTTACTTACATATTCTTTAAACGCTGCAAGTTCTTGTGTTGTACGGAATAATACAAGTGTACGTCCATTTGTTTTCTGTATATTTTCAAGTGTATATTGACACTTTCTTTCCCATTCGTTCTCTTTCGTATGCGATAGTAAGTTTACTGCCATTTGCTCCTCATAATCAAACGGTGAGGCAACTGAGAATGATAAGTAATCTTTTACCCCTAGGCTATTTGCTGTAAATGCGAATGAATCGTTGTTAGATAATGTAGCAGAAGAGAAAATATACGGGATTTTCTTCGAGAATACTTTCTCTTGTAATACTTCTTCAACTGCACGTGGCATAATCACTAACGTGAAGGCTCCATCACCTTCTTCACCCCATGTAATTACATTTTTCTCGTGCATGAACAGACGAAGTGAATGTTCTAATACATCTAAATGTTCATCAACGATATTTAAATCATACGTGTTTACTGTATGCATTTCACTTTCAAATACTAATGCATCACCGACTTCACCAATTTTCGCATAAAGTCTATTCGCTTCAGCTGTTACTTTTTCTGTCACAGTAATTTCTAAACGATCAGAACCGGCGATTTCCTTTTTATTTTCTTGTAACACATCAAAGAATCGCTCTGTTTGCCAAATTGTTTCTTCTACTAAATGTGCAAACTCTTCACGAATATCGTTTTGCAACAATCTTGTTAAAAGTTGCTCCATCATCGTTTGCTTTAAACGATATGTTAAAGCTTTTTGAGCTGCATATTCTACAAGATGTCCTTCATCGAATACAACGCAGCTACTTTCAGGTAATAACGGAATTTGCCCTTCACGCTTACGAGCATCGTACGTCCAAATATGATCCATATAGAAATCTTGAGAACAAATAATTAAATCTGCCGCTTTACGATAATGTTCACGAGAAAGAGTTTGACCACAACGATGACGAGAATCACAAGTGAAGCAATCTTGGAAGTAATCCCAATTTACTTTTGACCATTCCTCATCATTTAAAAGTGGAAATTCTTTTCTGTCGCCGTAGTGAGTAAAGTTTTGCATCGTACCATGATCGAATACAAACTGTGGTAATTCGTAGTATACATCTTCAATTACTTCTGGAGCTCGTCCACTCATAACATCTTCAAGTTTACGTAAACATAAATAATTATCCATTGATTTCGCAAGTCTAACATCAACAGATAGTCCTAATGCTTCAGATAACTTAGCAATGTCTCCTTCTTCTTTCACAAGCTGCTCAATTAACGTTTCATCAGCACAAGCGATAATAGCTGGTTTTCCAGTATAACGCGCATAGCAAATTGCATATAGAAGATATACAATTGTTTTCCCTGTTCCTACACCCGCTTCTGCGAACATTACTTTCTTTTCTTGGAAAGCACGCTCTAATTGAAACGCCATAAAAATTTGTTCATCACGCTCTTCAAAGCCTTTTTCCGGAAGGATATCGTAAAACACATCTCCAATCCATTCATTCAACTTATCATAAAAATTATCTTGTTTTCCTACTTCAAATGGTAATCTCTTCTCAGTAAACATCCTTAGCCTCCAACCAAAAAGTTTTTCTATAAAAAGATATAGCAACTGCTACTCATATGTGTGCAGCCACTTTCCCCTGTTGCCATACATAGAAATACACGAAAAAAAATTTTCCTTTCGAAAAAGGAAAATTTTTTTCTATATTAATGACTTTAAATACCGTTTATCAATCGCTGTTTCGTGTGAAAGAGCTGACAAATATTCTTCTTGTGCTTTTTGTATTTCCTCTACAATCGCACCTTGGCTATCCACTTCTTTCCCGATCTCATCATACGTACGATGAATAGCTTTTTGAATCATAGATAATTGGAAACTATCCATATCACGTCCTCCTTTACGCATTACATAATAGCCAGTATATGCGCGCTGGAGGAGTTTTATACTATGAATTACGCGGTGGACGTTTTCCGAAGTATTGGTAGTAATCTGTACGGATAAATCCATTAAACAGTTTACGTTTCTTCGATGCATCTTTTCCATAACACTTTTCAAATGCTTCGTAGCTGGTTAATACATACGCTGACCATGTATCTAATGGGCGGAATACTTGTCCCATTTCTTTGTACAATTGTTCAACGAGTGCTTTTTCACTTAAACGTTCTCCGTATGGAGGATTCGTTACAACATAGCCATAATCCTCTTTTGTCGTGAAATCTTTTACTTGCATTTGTTTAAATGTAATTAAATCACTTAAGCCCACTTCTTCTGCATTATCTTGAGCAACTCGGATCATACGATGATCAATATCTGATCCAATGATTTGTAGTGGTTGATTATAATTCGCTAAATCTTCAGCTTCTTGACGAGCTTCACGCCAGTTTTGTTTACCAACCCAGCCCCACTCATCTGATGCGAAGCCACGGTTAAATCCTGGTGCAATATTTTGTCCAATTAATGCTGCTTCAATCGGAATTGTACCTGATCCACAGAAAGGATCCACGAAAGGACGATCCGGCTTCCAGTTTGTTAACTTAATTAAAGACGCAGCCAATGTTTCTTTTAATGGGGCTTCCCCTTGATCCATACGGTATCCACGTTTATGAAGTCCAACACCACTTGCATCAATTGTTAATGTTGCAATATCCTTGAGCATTGCGATCTCAATACGGAATAACGGACCATCTTCTTCAAACCAAGTTGTACGTTTATATGTTGTTTTTAATTTTTCAACGACAGCTTTTTTAACGATACGTTGGCAATCTGAAACACTGAACAACTCAGATTTTAACGATTTACCAATTACAGGAAATTCCCCATTCTCTGGAATATAATCTCCCCAGTTTAATGCTTTCGTCTTTTCAAACAGCTCATCAAATGTTGTCGCTTTGAATTCGCCAACTTTAATTTTCACACGGTCCGCAGTACGTAACCATAAGTTCGTGCGACAAATCGCCTTTTCATCTGCTTCAAATGTTACTTTGCTGTTTTCCACTTGGCATTCATAACCAAGATCACGAACTTCTCGGGCAACTAACGCTTCAATACCCATTGCCGCTGTTGCAATTAAAGTAACTTTTCCCATTTGCATTCACCTCTTATGTATAGTTAAACAATAATTAATAGCAATTTGTCCTATTAATCATTACATTTTACGAAGAATTTTCTCATTAACCATTTTAACTCATAATTTATAACTTCATACAAATAAAAAGCCCTCCTCTAACAAAGGAGAGCTGAGTTATTTCATAGTTGGTTCATAACGTTCTGTAAGCCATGTTCTGTTCCTTTGTACTGCAAACGGCCCACGCCTCGTACTCCGGTGGCAATCATCTATCTACAGGTTATACAACCTGTCCTTTCCCATCGTTCATTTCCTTGGAAAAGATTCCCCTACCATTATTTGGGTTTCTCGCTCGTGGGGTTTACCTCGTTCCACTCCTATCATTTCTTCAAGGACTTCGTCACTGTGGCACTTTAAAGGTAGTCAAACCATATCCGAAAGGACTTAGGTTTTTTCCCTGCCGTTAAACCAGCCTTACAGCCAGAATACCCTAGCTTATGAATTGGCTAGGCACGAACACTACAGCCATCTCAGGCCGTGCGAGCATGGACTTTCCTCTACAACGTTAGCGTTGCAGCGATTACCCAAACGTTATGACATCCATTAGTATAGTGGAAACAAAAAGATTTTGCAATGTTTTTTTCTATGTAAAATGCTTTAACCTTTTTACCACTAGAAATTATTCGTATAACTTACTTCCAAATACAGCTTTTTCTAAATTAGATAGACGTTTTAAAATGTCCGTATTCGTGTTGTTATATACAGGTTGTGCAACTGGTGTTTGTACAACTGGTTGTTGTGGCACTTGCGTTGCTACTAATTTTTGTTCCTCTAATTCACGCTTTAAACGAGCATTTTGTTGCTTTAATTGATCAAACTCCTTGTGGAAAGCTTCATAGTCTTTAATGATCATATCAAGAAACTTGTCTACTTCTTCTTGTTGATAGCCTCTCATGCCTGTTTTAAATTCTTTTTCTAAAATATCTTTCGCCGTTAATTTAATTTTATCCGAAATCATTTTCTTCACCTCAAATTTTTGCCAAAACTTTCATTACCTAAATTTTTTCAGAAACAATGCCTTTTGTCAATCATATATACGAGTACTATATTACATATTACTCAGCATTATTCCACTGTTCCTCTTCTATTATATCTTGTAAATCAGAAAAAAGAATAAAATAACTATGATAATTTTCTATTTCTCCTTTTTTCTTTGCTGCTTCTACAATATATTTGGGACTCCCTGGTTTTTCTTCATCATATACAGCTAAAAGTGCATCACTTTTTTCAATAAAAAATTGATTTTTTAATTTAAATTGTTCCGGGCTTTCGTACTTCCGTTTCGTAATACTATCAATATGGTCTGCTTGAGAGAGAATACATTCGTAATATTCACGGTTATCTTCCTTCCAGCTTTCTTCTTGTTCTAAAAACGGAGTAAATACCGCTAATTTTAGATCTGGATATTCTACTTGAATTTCAAAAACAACTTCAGCAGCCCATAATTCGACTCCTAACTGCCCACTTATTATCACCCATTCCAAACCTTCTTCTACAAAAGTAGTTAATTTTCGATGCAATGCTTTTTTTATACATTCCACCCCTGGATGATCATTTTTAAATATACCAAGTTCAAATGGCTTATATCCCGTTACAGCAATAACTTTCATATCAACACTCCAATTACAAAAAAAGAACTAGCATTTCGCTAGTTCTAACATATCATTTACTTTTTAAATATTCCACCAACGTTTGGTCCAATATTCGGACCTACTGGTGATACATTATTCGGTAAGAATGGTGATACATTTGGTCCTGGACCAAATGGAGATATTTGATGTCCAAAATGTCCATGATGTCCAAAATGTCCATGATGTCCATGACCACATGGTCCACATCCGCCGCCGAATCCTGGATCAACTGGGTCTACCACATTTACATTCGAGTTTGTTTGTGGGAAGAAGTTTTGGTTTTTAATTTGTTGATGGTGTACATGTGTTGTATGCGTTGGGAAAATGTGTGGCACCACCGTTGTTGAAAAAGAGTGTGTTACGCATTGTTTCGTCGGATGAATGACAGGAGCAGTTGTACAAATAGGTCCTACAGGCTTATGCCCTCCAAAACAAGGATGACAATGATGCATAGTTTTTTCTCTCCTCTCTCGTTAAAAAAATCTGACTACACTTTACAATATGAGAAAAGAGAGAAAGCCGTTTGTTATATATACCCATTTATTACAAGGAAATTTGTCTAGCCTTCTGCTTTATACGTAATGCTTTTTATAGACAACCCCCAAAATTACTTACCAAAAAAACCTCCAACTTGCTTTACAATACCTGTCACTTGGTTCATCGCATTCATCATTTGTCCAGCTGTATTCATCATTTTATTTACATCATAGTTACCATCTGAGTTTTTAAATTGGGAAACAAAACTAGAAAATTGACTCGGTTGCTGTTGTTGTTTTTGTTTATTCTGCGTCGGGTACGGTTGTTTTGGTGGATAAAACATCGCTTGTTGATTTCCATAGGGAGATGGTGGTGGCATATAGTATTGTGAATTCATATAAGGTTGCTGTTGTTGATCCATATAAGGCTGCTGTTGTTGATTCGTATAGGGTTGTTGCTGTTGCTCCATATAGGGCTGCTGTTGTTGATTCGTATAGGGTTGCTGCTGTTGCTCCATATAGGGCTGCTGCTGTTGATTCGTATGTGGTTGCTGCTGTTGTTGTGGTTGATTCATAAACGATACTTCAAATGGCTGGTAATAATTTTGATTTCCATAATTAGGCTCGAAAGGATACATATTATACCGTAAATATGTATCCGTATTATATTGGTACATATTTTGCTGTGCATATGGATAAGATTGCTGATATACGTTAGATTGTTGAAACATGCATTCTCTCCTCCTTCACATAAGTTTCTACATATATAATATGTACTTGTAAAATAATTTGTGTGACGGAGTATCTGTCTATTTTTGTCGGAAGTTTAAATTTTTAAAAAATTAAAAAAGAAAACCCTTCCATGCTATGATAGTGAAGAAGAAGATTCTCATGGGGGAGGAATCAACATGGTATTAGGGGATTTAAAACAAGCGTTTTCTCAAAAAAAGGGGTATTACACAGAGAATGTAAATGAATTGTTAGACTTTGCGAGACATTGGTATCTCGAAGGGAAAATATGCATTTCAGATTACCGAACATTAATAAAAGAATTAGAAATAAACGGTGCAACAAAACCTACAACAATGACAGAAGCATAAAAAAAACAAGAGGGTTTCCCCTCTTGTTACTTACATTGCTCAATTATATTTTGCAAAGTATACGAAATGGCTTGATGTGTTTCAAAGAATCGCTTACCTTTACCTTTATTTACAAAACATTGCAACACATTTGTCTGTAAATTATCGTACACTTGATCAATTTGCTGTACATGTATATACTTCGGTTTTTCTTCCTTAATCCATTTATAAGCTAATTCTTTCCACACTTTTAATTCCTCATCTACCATATCTACAAATGGTTTCATATCCTTATAAAAATCGTACTCAATCATTTCTCTTTTTTTCACATTCGCTTCATTATTATACTGCATGAGTTTTTCTGAAGATTGTATCAATGCTTCATACTTCATTTTATTCCCACCTTATTATGCACTCACTACGACGTTTTGAAATGCCTTCACCCAATTCCCTTTTTCTTCGTGATGCACTAATTTATTTTCCATATGCTCAATATGCATTTCTGTTATTTCTATCTTATTGCATATTTTTTCACCCGTATCCTTCAATGCATGATTCATTCTAATCCCTATATTCATTTCCAGCAAATCGAGAGAACTTAACATTTGATCCATTGTTTTCATTACATCTTCCTTCTGAACCATCGCCATATACAAAACGCCCCCTTCTTTGCTTTTCCTTTGTCATGTAATTTCGCCGAATGACTCCTCACTCCTGCTCACATGACAAAACTAGTTGTTATTCGTCAAAGAAATCATTTTGTATGTCATTTATAGAAATGGTAACAATACAAAAAGGAGGTGTATGAAAATGACAAAGAACAAAAACGACAAAAAGAAAAAACAAAACAAACAAAATAAACCCGAGACTGGCAACCCTAAGTTAGATGGTCCAAACTTCCCTGCTACATAAAGTGAAACTTTAATCAGCAGGGGTTTTGTTCATCCCCACTGATTATTAGCCTTCTCAATCGGGCTTTTACGGGCAGTTGATCCACACCTAAATTCTTTGCTTTCACTGAATTTTGAGACGTGGGTCTTACTGCCCGGCAAGTAGCGGGATAAAGTGAAACTTTAGCACTTTTACAAAAAGCTAATTTCTGAAGCATCCTTAATCTCCTATATTCATTACGTTTTGAGATTAAATTGTTAGCATACACGGCAGGATTACTTCACATTAAGAAGTCCCGTCTTCATTTATGAAGACGGGACTTCTTTTTTATTATATCACGAACTCATCCATCCTTTTAACAAAACGATTTACGATAGAAGCAACATAGATTTGCTCCCTCTTTCTTTTATACCATTCTGTTATATCAACTTCACCCTTATACTCTTCCAGTAGAAACAACTCATTTATTTCCATATCTCTACAAAACCAATCTCTCATACTTATTTCCTTATGTGCAACGACAGGATAAACCTCTCTAAGGGCTGGCGTACAAGATTTTCTAGCTTCTCTTACATAATATTCATAATCTGCTCTTGATCCTGTGTGTATAGTTTGCAATGCAAACCTATGGAATAAACTTTTATAATTCGGATGAAACAGTAACTCCGCTAATTTCTGCCCTAGTTCTATACGCTTTTGTAACGTTTCAAATTGATAAACTGAAAAACCATACATCCTCCCTTCAACAGTCGGAAAAATAACAGCACTAATATGAAGCATTTCTTGCAATTTAAAAAGTGCAGTATGGAATACATGTTTTTTAAAATATGCATTCTCAATAACTGGTTTTTGAATTTTATTTTGCTCATTTATAATAAGCGCTGTCATGAGCCTATTTATATCTTTTTTTTCCCAAAAATAAATCCATTCTTTTTCCATAAAAATTGATACGTTAAAATATTGTAACAAATAGAATAGTGGTACCTGCCTCCTCTTACTTTCTTCGTATAACAATAGCTGAGGAAATGCATCTAAAAAAATAATCCAATTCGCTTCTTCATAAGTCAGAAACAAATGTTTTTTTACTGTTTGAGGTAAAACAGTAGCATAATATCTCCCTTTTAAATCAGTCATATTCCATCCAGCATTTCTCGAGACCATACTTGCTAAAAAGGCCCACCTAATTTCACTGTTCCTTACATAATATTCTTGATAAGACTGTGTTCGAGAAATATTGTCCATATTAGCCATTTCTATTTTCCTCTTAATGTTATAAACGATTGTTTTTTCTTCGTCTGTACAAACCATATTTTTACGATATTGTTTAATTTTCTCATAATCATTCCATGTAAACATAAATAAGTCATCATACCTTTCTTCAAAAAGGTCACATCTTTTTTCATTTTTTGTTATAATCACCTTTGTAAGTAATTCTTAGCAAGTTGGGAGTGGACACACTATGACCATTCGTTACCCAAACGGAAAACGGTACAATCAAGCTTCACAACCTCATAAAACACCAATTAAAAAACATACTTATAGTAATAGAGGTATGTCCCTTGAAGAGGAATTGAATGAAACAAATGAATATTACTTAACCCATAATATTGCATGTGTACATAAAAAACCTACACCTCTTCAAATTGTAAAAGTAGATTACCCCGCTCGAAGTGCTGCAGTGGTAAAAGAAGCGTATTTTAAACAACCTTCTACAACAGATTACAACGGTGTATACAAAGGGAAATACATCGATTTTGAAGCGAAAGAAACAAAAAATAAAACCAGCTTTCCACTTCAAAACTTCCACCTTCATCAAATTGAACATATGAAGCAAGTAATCGTTCATGATGGAATTGCATTTGTTATTATTAAATTTACACTTTTTGATGAACTTTATTTACTAGATGCAAAACATATTATTGCATTTTGGAATCGTCAAAATACTGGTGGACGGAAATCGATTACGAAAGAAGAAATAGAAGAGCATGGATCTTTATTATCATGCGGTTATCACCCTCGGATTGATTATATCCGTGTACTAGACACGGTTTATTTTTCGTGATAGAGTCATCACTAAGGCTCTTTTTTCGACTTTTGGGGAGAGAATGAAAGGTAGGAGAAAGTATAATGTCAGATAATTATCGTTCTCGTACAGAACGAAATCATGTAAAAAATCAAAATCAAAAGCAAGAAACAAATAAAGAAAAAAAACCAAAGAAAAAAGGCTCCTTTTTTAAAAAATTCCTTATAGGTTGTCTACTTCTTGGTATCGTTGGTCTTATAGCTAGCGTTTCCGCTTTCTTTGTTATGGTGAAGGACGCTCCAAAATTAGACAAATCAAAACTTGTCAATCCTTTATCAACAAAGTTTCTTGATAAGAATGGGAACTTTTTCTATGAATACGGTGCTGAAAAACGAACCCACGTTACGTATGATCAAATTCCAAAGGTAGTTGAAAGTGCATTCCTTGCAACTGAGGATTCACGTTTCTATGATCATAATGGAATTGATTTTAAACGAACTACAAAAGCAGTTATGGAAAATGTCACTGGAGGGTTCGGATCTCAAGGTGGTAGTACGATTACACAACAAGTAGTCAAAAACTATTTTCTAACGATGGACAAAACTGCGAAGAGAAAAGTACAAGAATGGTACCTATCTTACAAATTAGAGCAACAATACTCTAAACATGAGATCTTAGAAATGTACTTAAATAAGATTAACTTAGGTAACCGTTCGTACGGTATTGCAACAGCAGCCAAAAAATATTATAACAAAGATTTAAAAGACTTACAGTTACATGAAGCTGCAATGCTTGCAGGTTTACCACAAGGTCCTAATATTTATGATCCAACAAAAAAAGACAACGTTGAACGAGCTACACAACGTCGTAACGTCGTATTATCATTAATGAATCGACATGGTTATATAACAAAAGATGAAATGAATAACGCAATGAAAATCTCTGTAACTGAGGGTCTTCAACCGTCTTCAGAAATAACTGAGATGAAGTATCAAGCATTTTTAGATGCTGTTGTAAAAGAAGTTGAAAAAGAATATCCCGATGTAAATATCGGTTCAGATGGTTTAACAATTCATACAACAATTGATCAAGATGCTCAAGATTACGCTGAAAAAATTATGGATGGCAACCTTATTAAGTATCCGAACGATCAATTCCAAGGATCATTCGTATTTATGGATACACAATCTGGCGAAGTTCGAGCAATTGGAGCTGGGCGTAAAGAAAGTAAGTCTACTTTCAAAGGTCATAATATGGCAACTGATTTAAAACGCCAAGTCGGTTCAACGATGAAACCAATTTTCGACTACGGTCCAGCATTTGAGAATTTACAATGGTCTACATACCATCAATTAAACGACTCAGAGTATACGTATTCCAATGGTAAGAAAATACGAAATGCAACAAAAAGTTACAAAGGTGACGTTTCACTACGTGAAGCTTTGAAAAAATCATTAAACATCCCAGCTTTAAAGACAGCTCAAGCGGTTGGTCTTCCTAAGTCACAAGCGTTTGCTGAAGGCTTAGGTATGACATTTAAAGACGGCAAAACATATGAATCAACAGCAATTGGTAGTAACGATAGTTCTCCATTAGAATTAGCAGGTGCATATGCAACCTTTGGTAATGATGGTAACTATAATAAACCGCACTTCGTAAAAGAAGTCATCTTCCCAGACGGTAAAAAGAAAAGTTTTAAACCGAAAGAACAACGTGCAATGCAAGACTACACAGCTTACATGGTTACTGACGTTCTTCGTGACGTAGTAAAACCTGGTTCTGGTGGTACAGGTCCAACAGCATACGTTTCTGGTTTTGACGTAGCTGGTAAAACAGGGACACAAAACTTTGATGAAGACGTTCTTAAAAAATATGGTATTCCAGCTGATGCAAACAGAGATAGCTGGTTCGCTGGATATACACCACAATATACAATGGCTGTTTGGACTGGTTACGAAAAGGATGGTCCAGAAAATTACATTGGTGATCGCTCTACTAGAATTGCACAACAAATGTTCCAAGTAATGATGAGCAAATTTGCTACAGATAAATCTCGCTTTGAACGTCCTTCTTCTGTACAAGAAATAAACGGAGAATTATACGTAAAAGGTGCGAAAAAAGATGCAATTAAACAAATTAAAGTAGATGCACCTAGTGGTCTTAATGTTACTTTCGATGGGGCTAGCACCGTTACACTAAACTGGTCTGGACCAGCAGAAGTTGATGCGTATGCAGCAAGCTATAAAGCAACTGACGGTTCAAGTGGTAGTTTATCAATAAATGGTACGACAGCTTCTCTTGGTGGTATTAAACCAGGCGTTACTTACAGCTTCTCTGTGGTAGCGAAAAAAGGTACTGGAACAAGCCCTGCAGTTGGTGCATCCTTCACTGCACCTGGCGGAACTCCAGACCCTAAGAAAGCTGAAGAAGAGGCTAAGAAGAAGGCTGACGAAGAAGCTAAGAAAAAAGCTGATGAGGAAGTACAGAAAAAAGCTAATGAAGATAAACAAAAACTAGAAGAAGCTCAGAAAAAAGCTGCTGAAGAGCAGCGTAAACAACAAGAGCAACAGCAACAACAAGAAGAAGCTCAGAAAAAGGCTGCTGAAGAAGAAGCCGCTAGAAAGAAAGCCGATGAAGAAGCTGCTAGAAAGAAAGCTGAAGAAGAGGCTGCTAGAAAGAAAGCTGAAGAAGAGGCTGCTAGAAAAAAAGCTGAAGAAGAACAACACAAGCAACAAGAACAACAACAAAATACCGGAGGAGATACACCTCACGCAGACGGAAATGCTGTTATAACAGAGTCTTAATACAAAAAAAGAAGTCCTTTCTCTTAACGAGAAAAGGACTTCTTTTTTGTTATCATTTTCTTTACATATAGCTTTTCTATTTCAATATACAACTGCGCTAACTGAATATAAGAATGATAATTATTCGGTTTTTTTATAATGAACGAATATCGCTCTACAAAATTAACTGGTTGTACTTCCAATATACTCGTGTAATCTTCCATTTCGTTCAAACTATGGATAGGTTGCTCATTTAACCAATATACAATTGATAACAAATGTGCCGCAAAAAGAATCATTGGACCTTCAACTTCTTGCTTATTTCTGTTTCGAAATAGTGTAGCAATGTCTTCATGCTTACTTTTCCATACATTCAACAGTACAGGAATACTATTTTCAATTTCATTCCACGGCTCATATTGTCTTTCAATATCAAATATAAAGTAAGTATTTTGTATTATTTCTTCAAAAGACTGATCTGTATGATACGTAATCGAAGTTACGCTTTCTGTAAAAAATGGTAAGCACCGAAATTCTTTCGGTATTTCTATAACTCGCTCCATCCTTTATTTCCCCTTCATTCGCTTCTTTCCTTCACGACACACTTCTAGTAATCGGCACTCTTCACATTGTGGTCGCTGTGCTTTACAGTGGTAACGCCCAAAGAAAATCATACGATGATGTGTAACGCCCCATTCATCCATCGGAACTTTCTTCATTAATGTCTTTTCTACTTCTAACACCGAATCTTTCCACCTACAAATCGCTAACCGTTTACTCACTCTCTCTACATGCGTATCAACAGCAATCGCTGGAATTCCAAATGCAACCGAAACAACTACATTCGCTGTCTTTCTTCCTACTCCTGGTAATTTCGTCAGCTCGTCACGGTCTTCTGGAACTTTCCCGTTATAATCATCTAGCAACATCTGGCACAATTTTTGAATATTTTTCGCCTTATTTCTAAACAATCCAATGGAACGTATATCTTGTTGTAATTCTTCTAAAGACACGCTTAAATAATCTTCTGGTGTTTTATATTTTTGAAATAAATTTTTCGTCACTTTATTTACAAGTGCATCTGTACATTGTGCAGATAACGCCACCGCGATTACTAATTCAAATGGATTATCATGAATTAATTCACAATGTGCTTCTGGATACATATCCGCCATTGTGTCTAAACAATAGCGAATTTGCGTTTTATTTAACATATACTTCCTCCTACATTACTGCTCCAACCAATTATAAAAAGGCACTTTCCCAGTAAATTTCGTCTCTTGTTTTGTCGTTTGCTGCGTTCGTTGTTGATTTGCTCTAAATTTCCGTCCTTGGTTTTGGGCTTGATCTACTGTTTTAATACCATTCTTTTTCCACTCAAATAAAATACGATCAATATATCGGAAATTAAGCTTACCGCTCATTACAGCTTCCCTGAGGGCCGCTTGAATTAAATTCGGATGATGTTGATCTTGATCTTCCCACATACCCAACGTTTCACATTCAAACGGAGAAAGTGGTCTTCCAAATTCTTTTTCAAATACTGTATATAAATTTACTTGCAGTTGTTTTATTTCTTTTTGTTCTTCCTCTATTGATTCGTTCATTAAGAAATGCAATATTTTTTCCCATAGCGGTTGTAAAGAATAACTTTCACACATCATCGCTTCTGATTTTTGTCCACCTTCTAGTGATAAAAAACCTTTTTGAATCAATGTCTGAATTACTTCCATACATTTCATTTCAGTAATCGTCATCCGTTCTGAAATCTCTGACGGAGTCGGAAACGAATTGCCCGATTCTAAAAATGTGTGTACATGAAGTACAACCATAAATTCCATTTCATTTAGCCCTAATTTTTTATAATGCATCATAAGTAATTTTGGAATTGCAATGCTTCCCTGCTCAAACCACTGTAACATCATTTTCTTTTTCATCACCAAACACCTCGCTCTCTAGTATAACACACCTTTCGCTATTTCTTTTTGCCACAATTCGTCAAAAAAACCTTCCTATTATGTAGGAAGGTTTTTTGTATTGCGTTAATAAAATATACAATTAAGCTTGCACTTTACTTTTCATAAACGTATGAATGCGTTCTAATGCTTTCTCTACTTGTTCAAGAGATGTCGCATATGATAAACGAACGTTATTTGGAGCACCAAATCCTGTACCTGGTACAAGAGCCACTTTTTCCTCTTCTAATAGAGCTTTTGCCCAATCATCCACAGTTTCGTATCCTGATAAAGCTACAGCTTCTTTTACATTAGGGAATAAGTAAAATGCACCTTGTGGTTTAATGCAAGTAAAGCCAGGGATTTGAATTAATTTATCATAAATAATGTTTAATCTTTCTTCAAATGCTTGACGCATTTTTTCTACAGGTTCTTGTGAGCCTGCATATGCTGCAATTGCGCCGTATTGAGCGATTGAAGTAGGGTTTGACGTACTATGACTCGCTAAGTTCGTCATCGCTTTAATAAGCTGCTTATTTCCTGCTGCATATCCAATACGCCATCCTGTCATAGAATGAGATTTAGATACACCATTAATAATAAGTGTTTGTTCTTTTAATGCATTAGAAAGCTGGGCAATCGAAGTATATTCTGCTCCACCATAAATTAATTTTTCATAAATTTCATCTGAAACGATTAAAATATCGTGTTCTAAACATATTTCTCCAAGCTGTTGTAATTCCTCTTTGCTATAAATCATTCCTGTTGGATTGCTCGGTGAATTAATAATAACTGCTTTCGTTTTCTCTGTAATTGCCTCACGCAGCTGCTTCGCTGTAATTTTGTACTCATTGTCTTCCAGGCCTTCTACGTAAACTGGCTTACCTCCAGCAAGCTTTACTTGCTCAGGATAACTTACCCAATAAGGAGTTGGGATGATAACTTCATCTCCTTCATCAAGTAACACTTGGAATAATGTATATAATGCATGCTTTGCACCGTTACATACAATAATTTCAGATGGATCATACGCAATTCCTTGATCACGTGTAAACTTCTTCACAATTTCTTGTTTTAACGCTTGTAATCCACCTGTTGGTGTATACTTCGTATGTCCTTCTAACATCGCTTTATGTGCAGCATCCATAATATGTTCTGGCGTATTAAAGTCAGGTTCTCCTGCCCCTAATCCAATTACATCATGACCTTCTGCTTTTAATGCTTGTGCCTTTGCTGTAATTTCTAAAGTTGCAGATGGTGTTAAAGCAGCTACTCGCTTTGCTAATTTCATTTGTAGTTCCCCCTACATCTATTTTTCAATGCTGTAGTGACCAGCATAAGCCCCATTTTGAAACTCTAAATAATAATACGTATAACGATCTTCCTGATCAATATATGTAATTTCCCACAACGGAATATCGTTTTGAGCACCTAATTTTACTTTTATAATTTCTTTTGGCTTTGGCTTTGGCTCATCACCTTTTCCTGTAGCTTGTTCAGCCAACTTTTGCAAAGCTTCTTTTTCAGGAATACCTTCACTCTTTTTCTTCACAAGGACATTCCCTTTTTTATTAGGCACCCAAACAATAATTTGTTCTCCTTTTTCGTCTACACCTTGTACGACTGTATATGAAGAATTTCCATTATAATAATCAACAGATTTTACTTTTGTAAGCTTTGCCTTTTCTTTCGCAATTTCTACAGATTTTGCCTCTTTAGGGATTTTCTTTTCCATTGCTTTATTGTAAACATACGCCCCATATATTCCGCTAGCAACGATTACGATAACGATTGCAAAGATCCACTTTTTCATTGTATCACTACGTTCTGTAAATCGTAAATACAGCTATTTCTTTATCTTTTTCGTCTAATGCTAATCCGAACATGAGGTCCTGTTCTTTTAACGTACGATTCAAACTATCAACAATTTTATACAAGTCAGACGAATATTTAATACGCGTCGTTGATAGGACTTCGATTTTCTTATCCATGAAAAAACTCCTCCGTTACACAAAAATTTCTAATTATAGAAGAACGCAATACGGTTACAATAAGAGTACATTCTTTACAACCCCTGCTTCATCACCCATCTATTATAGCAGGACATGTACTGCAAAAAAAGGTTTCAAGTCGAAAACCAATACATTTTGTATACAAGAAGTAAGAAAAATAAAATTCCTCCTACCCACATTTTTTACGCCTGAAGCTTAAATGTACTTCAGGCGTATTTTTCTTCCAATTTTATTTATTTGGCCATGCCTTTAATTGTTCTAATAATTCTTCTAGAGGGCCTTCATAAAGCGGAACAGTTGGGATTGATTGTAAAAAACGTTTTCCATAAGAAGCGCTTATCAAACGACGGTCTAATACAAATACTGTTCCGGTATCTGTACTTGTTCTAATCAGACGACCAAATCCTTGTTTGAAACGCAAGATTGCTTGCGGGAGTGCTAACTTAGCGAATACGTCCTCTCCTTGATTTTTTAACCACTCTCCTTTTGCTTCCATCATCGGTTGATGAGGAGGCGTAAAGGGAAGCCGTACAATAACAAGACAACTAAGGGCATCTCCAGGTATATCTATCCCTTCCCAAAAACTACTTGTTCCTAACAAAATCGATTTGTCGAACTCTTGAAATTTACGAATGAGACGACTTCGGCTCTTATTATTTACACTTTGCGTTAATAATAAATACCCCTCTAATTCCTCATCATTTTTCAAATTCGTATACGCTTCTTTCAACATTTCATACGAAGTGAATAAAACAAGCATTCTGCCTTTTGTAGCTTTCGCGATTTTTGCAATATGTGCCGACACAGATTCAATATATTCTTCATTACTTGCTTGCTTAATAAAAGGCACATCTGTTGAAACCATTAATTTCATCTGTTCTTCAAAACGGAATGGTGATGGAACCTGTAATGTATTGGGAGCAAAATCATGTAAACCTAGCTCCTCTTTTATATAGTCAAATGAATCGTTTACTGTTAACGTTGCTGATGTGAAAATAACACTCTTTTTCTGTGTTAAAAATTCATCCGCAAGCCTTTCACCAATATGAACAGGCTGTGCATATAAAACGGTTGAATGAATTGTTCCCTTCGTTTCAGTCTCCATCCATGTCACATATGAATTTTTTTCTAAAATGAGTAATTGTAAAGATTTTTCCATCTTTCTCAACAACTCAATTAAATGCATAAATTCACCTGTAATAACATGCATCTCCCATTCTAATTTACTTTGCAATATATCAACTTGCTTCTCAAGTATAGTCAATAATTTTCTTACATCGTATACAAAACGATTTGTTAACTCGGTAATGCTATCCCATAACTTACCTTTCTCTACTTCCGTGTTATATCGATAAATGAGTGGCATATTGCTTATCCCTTGTTCCTGCTTTGTTTGTTTAAAGATGAAAGCACGTAACATTTGGAATAGCTCATCCGCATCAAATTTCAATTCCTTCAAACTATGACTCACCATACGGAAAGTCGAACGAGAGGCTTGCTCTGATTTTTTCATCATTTTATATACTTTAGAAAGTACATCATCTGTTTCTAGCGTACCAAGACGAGATAAAACTAATTGAAAATACATACAGGAGAACTGTTCACCTAATATTCTGCTCGCCGCTTCCTCGATATGATGAGCTTCATCAAAAATAATATGTTCACATGAAGCAAATAGTGGTTCTTCACTTGAAAAATCTTGAAATAATAACGCATGATTTGTAATAACGATATCTGCAAATAATGCTTTATTCTTTGCTCGTTGATAAAAACAACGGCTATACCAGTTGCTTTGCATTCCGCCTGGACTATGTACATCACTACAAATACGGTTCCAAAGTAACTTTCCACCCTCAGGAATATTTAATTCATCACGATCGCCAGTTTCTGTTTGCAATAACCACACTAAAATTTTTGCCTTTGTGAGCGCCATATCATAATTTTTCTCTTCCTCTTGCAAAGCATATTCAAATTTATGTAGACAAAGATAATGCTTTCTTCCTTTCAAAAGAGCTACTTCAAATGAAAATGGCATTATTTTCTGTAATAATGGAATTTCTTTTTCTAATATTTGTTGTTGCAGTTGTACTGTTTGGGTACTTATGATGACAGGTTCTTCTTTTTTCGTTGCAAAATAAATACTTGGAAGTAAATATGCAAGAGTCTTTCCTGTTCCTGTTCCTGCTTCAATTAGTGAAAACCTAGAATCTCTTAGTGCTGTATATATTTCCTTCATCATAATCTGTTGGCTTTCTCTTTTTTCAAACCTTGGCATATTCAATTCAAGTTTATCGATTGCCTTGTGCAAGAAAGCATCAAATTTAGATGAACATGTTTCACTGAGATTTAAAGCATAATTCCGTTTTCGAAGCGCAATATTTCGATACACTTCATACCCCTCTGCCACTTTTCTACCATGCATCATTTTCTTTAAAATATTTTCAGAAAGTACATCCGCTATATCACTTTGAAAAACATCGCTCAATTCATAAAGCGATTGCAAGGTGACAAGTGGTAACTTTTCAATTTCATTTAAAAATTGTAAAAATAATTCCGCTGTTGCAAGAGCATCACTATCCGCACGATGCGGTTGATCGTGCTCTAATTCATGTTGTTTAGCTAAATCACGTAATTTATAACTATCAGCTGTCGGCAAAAGAATTTGCGCCAACTCCACTGTATCAACTTTGGGACAATGTACTTCTGTATATCCAGCCCACCTTAATTCTTCCGTTAAAAAATTCCAATCAAAGTGAACGTTATGTGCAACAAAAGTTGCACCTTGCAATAGCTCAACAACCATCGGGGCTACATCATGAAATAACGGGGCTTGCTTAACCATACTCTCATCAATCCCTGTTAATTCTGTAATAAATGGCGGAATCTCTCTCTTCGGATTAATAAAAGATGAAAAAATCTCTAGTATCTCTCCATCTTCCACTACAACAGCTGCGATTTGGGTAATTTTATCCTTCCCGTCCTTCCAGGAGTTCCCTGTCGTCTCTAAATCCACAACGACATAACGTTTACTCATATATGTAACACCTCAATTTCTTACCTATCAATCACAAAATTATATAATGTTACTATACCACGTTTTATCTCATCTTAATGAAAAGATGCACAAAAAAGCTATCTCCGTAATAGAGATAGCCTTCTTACTTATAATATCGTACCCGCTTTTTCAGTGCCTAACATTTGGATAATTTGATTATCATCGTCTAATACTGCAATTTTCGGCTCTTGGTTATGAATATTTTCTTCTGCCACTAAACCGTAGCAAATAATAATAACTTTATCCCCTGGCTGTACAAGCCTTGCAGCTGCACCATTTAAACAAACAACACCGCTACCGCGTTCTCCTTTAATAACATATGTCTCTAAGCGCGCACCATTATTGTTATTTACAATTTGTACTTTTTCATTTTCTACAATATTTACTGCATCCATTAAATCTTCATCAATTGTAATACTACCTACATAATTTAAATTTGCTTCTGTTACCGTTGCGCGATGTAACTTCGCTCTCATCATTGTGCGAAACATAGATGCTCCCCCTTATTTAACCGTTAATGTTATATTGTCAATTAATCGTACATTCTCAAATTTAACTGCAATTGCTAAAATCATTCGTCCTTCAATTTTATCTATTACTTGTAGTGAAGGATAGGCATATAAATCAGCATAATCTACAGTGCCTTTCGTATACGTCTCAATATACTCTTTCACAAGAGTTGTAATGATTTCTGCATTACGTTCGCCTGCTTCAATTCTTTCTTTCGCTATACATAGACTGCGGTATAAATGAGGAGCCTCTTCACGCTCTTCTTGTGATAAATACACGTTACGAGAACTTTTCGCTAATCCATCTACTTCCCTTACAATATCCACTGGTACGATCGTAACCGGAATATTAAAATCAGCGACAAATCCTTCAATGACAGCAACTTGCTGTGCATCTTTCATACCAAAATAAGCACGCGTTGGCAATGTAATATTAAATAGTTTCATTAGTACAGTCGCAACTCCAGCGAAATGACCAGGTCTTTGTTTGCCACATAATACATCGGTACGCTTCACAACTGCTACTGTTGTCGTTTGTTCTGCTGGATACATTTCTTCTACGCTCGGATAAAATAAATAATCTACACCGTTTTCTTTTGCTACATTTTCATCTCTATCAATATCACGAGGGTATCGATCTAAATCTTCATTCGGCCCAAACTGTAGCGGATTGACAAACACGCTTAAAACCACAATTTCATTTTCTTCTCTTGCCTTACGTAATAAAGTCGCATGGCCTTCATGTAAATAACCCATCGTTGGAACAAAACCAATACTTTTTCCACTTATACGAAGTTCGTTTGTAATTTGCTGCATCTCTTGCACTGTAGTTACGATTTTCATTATTGTTTTCCTCCGTATAACGCTAAGCATTCTTCCTCTTTCATTGTGAATGAATGTTTTTCTTCTGGAAATTGCCCTGTCTTTACTTCAGTAACGTATTGTGAAATCCCTCGCACAATCTCCTCTTGAACAGACGTATATTGCTTTACAAATTTCGGAACACGATTTACGCCGTATGAGATAAGATCATGATAAACAAGTACTTGCCCATCTACTTTTTTCCCTGCTCCAATTCCAATCGTCGGAATTGTTAGTTGCTTCGAAATTAATTCCGCTAACTGCATTGGCACACATTCTAACACAAGCGCTATCGCACCAGCTTCCTCACATCTCTTCGCATCTTCTATTAATTTTTTTGCACTTTCAGCATCTTTTCCTTGTACTTTATACCCACCTAGTACTCCTACAGATTGAGGAGTTAAGCCTAAATGTGCCACAACAGGAATTCCCGCATTCGTCAAGTAATGAATAGTTGATACCACTTCCCCTGCACCTTCTACCTTCAGTGCATGAGCACCACTCTCTTGAACAATGCGGCGTGCATTCACCATCGTATCTTGAGGCGACACATGATACGACATAAATGGCATATCAGTTACAATAAACGTCTCTTTCGCTCCTCGGCGTACAGCTTTCGTATGATGAATCATATCCTCTACTGTTACAGGTACTGTTGAATCGTAGCCTAGCACAACCATCCCAAGGGAATCTCCAACTAGAATCATATCAACTTCAGCTTCTTCTGCTAACTTAGCAGATGGATAATCATACGCCGTTAGCATCGTAATCGGCTCACCTTGCTCTTTCATCTTCAAAAAATCTGTTTTTGTTTTCAAAAACTACTCCTCCTTTATACAGGAGAGAGGAGATGGCCGAAATCATATAAAAAACCCCTCTGGCCATAAAAGGGCAGAAGGGTTGTGTGTTAGTCGGCATTATTCATCCCTCTGTCCCAGTCCGTTATTGGATCAAGGCAGAATCCAAGTTATTATTTTTCGTATTGCTTCGAATCATGGTGCAGTTCGCTCTGATACTGCCCACATTCGAACTAATTATAGCAAACTCCAAAAAGGGATTACTACATTTTTTTGAAAAAATAATTTTTTATTCCTATTACGGTATGTGAAATTTTTATAAATAACTCAATCATAGAAAGATACAGCTTTGTTTAAAATGCCTCGTATAACTCTTAAACTAATGATGCAGGTTAATTGAGAAAAGTACTTACAAAAGGAGAATTGCGCATGTTTATGAACAAATGGTTATTTCCATTCACCGGTTTGCTTCTGATGATTGTAGGGATGATAACTTTTAGCTCCTTCCATGCATTTGCCTCAGTTAACGTCGTAACACAACCTATCGATTCAACGAAAGTAATTGAGGTCGAACTGAATGATGATTACTTTCATCCAAACGTCATCACCATTCCAATTGAAGAGTCAACAACATTGTTATTAAAAAACAAAGGTAAGAATGAACACACCTTTACAGTAAAAAAACTCGGCATTGATGTCGTAGTCGAGTCAGGAAAAGAAAAAAACATTACCGTGAAACCTAAAAATACTGGTACATATGAATTAATATGCCGGTACCACCTTCTTAAAGGAATGGAAGGCAAAGTAATAGTCAAATAAAAAGAAGTTCCCAAAAGGAACTTCTTTTACTTAATTTCGATATCCGCAGAATGAATGTGATGTACTTTCCCTTCATGGTCCTCCAGAAGCAATACACCATCCTCTGTAATTCCTTTTGCTACGCCTGTAATTGTCTCTCTCATCGTTCGAGCGGTAATTTCTTTCCCGATGCTCACAGCGTAACTTTCCCAAAGAATTTTAATGACAGAGAAACCATTTTGTAAATACTCTTCATATAATTTTTCTAGTTGTAAAAAGATTTGTTGCATCAGCTCTGCACGAACAATTGGCTCACCGGATTCAATCGCTAAAGAAGTAGCAATATGCTGAATTTCCTCATCAAAATGCTCTTGCTTTTGATTTGCATTAATACCAATACCCATAATGACAGCATTAATTTTATCAGGATCAGCCTGCATTTCTGTTAATATACCTACAGCCTTTTTACCTTGAATTAAAATATCATTCGGCCATTTTATTCCTACGTTTACACCCGTGCACTTTTCAATTGCTTGTGCAACGCTAACAGCCGCTAATAAAGTAAGTTGTGGTGCATGATGAACCGGGATTGATGGACGTAAAATAATACTCATCCAAATTCCTGTTCCTTTTGGTGAATGCCATTTCCTACTTAAACGACCTCTGCCGGCTGTTTGTTCTTCTGCAACAACAATCGTTCCTTCTTCTGCACCTTCATAAGCAAGTTTTGCTGCAATATGCTGCGTAGATTCAACAGACTCTTCAAAATATACCGTTCTACCAATATGTTTCGTTTGTAACCCTAACTGAATTTCATTAGCAGTCACTTTGTCTGGCTTACTCGCAATTCGATAACCTAATCGACGCACAGCTTCAAGTTCATATCCCTCATTCCGAAGGTCCTCCATATGTTTCCACACAGCGGTTCTTGAACAACCAAGTTTATCACTAATCGTTTGGCCAGATACAAACGCGCCATCCGCTTCTGAAAAAACTTGCAATAACTGCTTTCTTATAGTAGATTGCATTCTTGCAGCCACTCCCTTATACACTCTTTCTCATTAACTACGTTTCCTTGTAAGATTGCTTCTTCAACCTTTTGAATCATTTCAGCAACCCACGGACCTGGCTTTTTATTTGCCCAGTTTAATAAATCATTCCCAGTCACATTCATTTCTTGTCGATTCTTGATTGGCAATGCTTCAAACAACGTTTGTACTCGTTTCACAGATGTATTATCATAGCTTTCAATCATCGCTTCATATACTCTTTCTGCCATTTCAGCGATATGAATTCCCGTTTTATAAAGAAAGACTGTATCCCAATCCTTCTCCTTTCTCGTACGGAGTGTTAATAAAACTGCGACGATATCTTTTATTTTTTTATTTGAAAACTTCCATTGACGTAAAAAGACAGATGGATGCTCTTCCCCAATACAATATAAGAAGAATGCCCATGCCTCAATGTCCGTTTCAAAAGAATCCCAGTTATACTGCGTAGCTTTTAATAATCTCTCATCTGACATTTGTAAATATGGCAGATGAGAAAATAGCTTCGTTTCTACTAATTCTTGCAAGCCCTTCACGCAATATGTACCAGTTAACAGTTTCTCAAACTCCACTGTAATTCGCTCAATTGCAATGTGTTCTAGCAAATGTCCATATGTTTCTATTGCTTGTTTCGTTTTCATTTCTAAAGAAAAACCTAACGTACTTACGAAACGAATACCACGCATCATTCGCAGGGCGTCTTCTTGAAAACGATCCGCAGCATTGCCAACCGTCACAATTTCTCTCTTTTGAATCGCTTGCTGTCCAGCAAATAAATCAACCATTTTGCCTTCTTCTGTCATCGCAATTGCATTCATTGTGAAATCACGACGTTTTAAATCCTCTTCTAATGAACGAACAAATTGAACACTACTAGGTCTTCGAAAATCTTCATATTCGCCCTCTGTTCGAAAAGTGGTTACCTCATAAGGTTCACCATTTTCTACCACAATTACAGTTCCATGCTCAAGACCAACAGGAACATGTCTTGGAAATATAGCCATCACTTCTTCTGGTAAAGCAGATGTCGCAATATCAATATCTCCAATCGGCCTATCGATAATAAGATCTCGTACGCTTCCACCGACAAAGTAGGCCTCATGTCCTTGTTGCTTTAAAGTCTCAATAATAGAACTAGCTTTTTTAAATCTTTCCATTTTTGTCATCCCTTAGTACATCATAGTAAATCGTTTCATATTGTGAGACGATTTTTTCAGAGCGGAACTGCTCGTAAACACTTTCTCTTGCTCGCTCTCCCAAATTACGGTGAAGTTCTTCATCCTTTAATAGCTGAATGGCTTGATTTGCCACTCCTGTTGGATCGCCAACT
The DNA here is from genome assembly GCF_002209985.1 of Bacillus sp. K2I17. Lineage (NCBI taxonomy): Bacteria > Bacillati > Bacillota > Bacilli > Caryophanales > Bacillaceae > Bacillus > Bacillus sp. K2I17. The sequence continues at coordinate 132,372 of NZ_NJGF01000007.1, read as the reverse complement.
TCACATAAATATCCTGTTTCACCATGTTGAATGACTTCTGGAATACCTCCAACCCTTGTTCCGATACAAGGTACACCACACGCCATCGCTTCTAATAAAACAAGACCAAAACTCTCCTTCTCTGAAAGAAGCAACATTAGATCACTCATCGCAAGTAGCTCTGCAACATTATCTTGCTTCCCTAAGAATAAGACGCGATCTTCAATATGTAAATTTTTTACTATCTGTAAAATCGTGCAAAATTCTGGTCCATCTCCAACAAGAAGCAACTTCGCATCTACTTCTGTAACAATTTTAGCAAATGCCTGAACAACATCTTGCACACGTTTCACTTTACGGAAATTTGAAATGTGAATCAGTATCTTTTCACTCTCACTTATACCGTATTCTTTCTTTAATTGAGACATATCACGCTTGAAATATACACGCTCGTCTATAAAGTTATATACCGTTTGAATGTTTTTATTTGGTTTTACAAGCTCATGCGTTTCGTTAATCAATGAATGCGAGACAGCCGTCACAACATCAGATTGCTCAATACCAAAACGAATTAAATTATTTAACGAAGGGTCAGAACCTAACACAGTAATATCTGTTCCATGTAAGGTTGTAACAATTTTAATACGCTCTCCAATCATTTGTTTTGCTAAATAAGCACAAATGGCATGTGGTATTGCGTAATGCACATGTAAAATATCTAGGTTCTCTCTTTGTGCAACCTCTGCCATTTTACTCGCTAACGCTAAATCGTATGGTGGATATTGAAATACAGAGTATTGATTTACCGTCACTTCATGAAAATAAATATTTGGATACACTTTATTTAACCGGAATGGTAAACCCGATGTAATAAAATGAATTTCATGCCCGCGTTCCGCTAATTGCTTTCCTAATTCTGTTCCAACAACTCCAGAACCACCTACAGAAGGATAACATGTAATACCTATTTTTAATTTCATTTACATCCCCCCTATTAAATCAGCATGTAATAAAACCGGTTTCTTACTCATAAATCCCTCGGCATATAAGACTCCAACTTCTTTTCCAAACATTTTCTCTCGAGCGACCACAGTTTCAACGTAACCTTCTGTTAACGGCGTTTTCACACCATCACTCCCTGTTGAAAACTGACTTTCATACGCTTCTAATGCTTCCACTTTTATAGAAAGGTACTCACTTATATCTATACAAAAATTCGGTTTATGAAAACCATTAATCATATAATAATAAAAAGACTCCACGCGATGTGGCGAAACCTCTGGCATATATTTACGAATTCCCGCTGAAAAAATAGCTTCTTCCACAAGTTTTGCACAATTTGCATGATCTGGATGACGATCTTCATAATACGGCGCGAAAACTAGTTTCGGTTTATATGTACGAATCACCTTTACAATTTCACGTATATACTCTTCTTTCATATACAAACCACGGTCTGGCATCGCTAAATTCAGTCTCGTTTTTACTCCCATTATACGAGCTGCCGCCTTTGCTTCTTCTTTTCTCAATTCTATCGTTCCATTAGAAGAAAGGTCAGCTTCTGTTAAATCACAAATACCTACTTCATACCCTTGCTTCGTATATTTAGCAATGGTACCAGCCATGCCGATTTCGACATCATCGGCATGAGCACCAAACGCTAATATATGTAATCCACTCATAATTGTTCCCCTCATTTTCTAAACTTGCGGTAATCTAAATCTCCTCGCTCTAATGCGTGCATTAACATTTCAGCACTTGCCATATTCGTTGCAAGTGGAATCGCATATACATCACATAAACGAAGCAATGCATTTACATCTGGTTCATGCGGCTGAGCAGTTAGTGGATCTCGGAAAAAAATCACCATATCCATATCGTTTTTTGCAATCATGGCACCAATTTCTTGATCGCCACCAAGAGGACCCGACTGAAATCTTGTTACAACTAAACCAGTTGCCTCCATAATACGAAGTCCTGTCGTCCCTGTTGCAAATAATTCATGTTGTTCAAAAATTGGTTTATATGCGTATGCAAACGAAACCATGTCATCTTTCTTTTTGTCATGTGCGATTAAGGCAATTTTCATCCGTTGTCTCCCCTTTAGTCGATAATATTTTCTAAACCGTACACAAGATGATCTAGATTCATTACTGTATCAATTGATAGTTTTACACCCGACATAAATGATGCACGATTGAATGAATCATGACGAACCGTTAACATTTGTCCATCTCCACCAAACATTACTTCTTGGTGTGCAATAAGTCCTGGTAAACGTACACTATGAATGTGAATGCCGTCTACATTTGCACCACGAGCACCTTCTAGTTGTTCTACTTCATTCGGATGACCTTGCTGCTTTGATTCACGATTTTGACGAATTAATTCTACTGTTTTTACTGCTGTACCAGATGGTGCATCTAACTTTTGATCATGATGCAATTCAATTACTTCAACATCTTGGAAATACTTCGCTGCCATTTGTGAGAATTTCATCATAAGAACTGCACCAATTGCAAAGTTTGGAGCGATAATTGTTCCTACTGCTTTTTCTTTCGCATTCTCTCTTAATTGCTTTAGTTCTTCTTCTGTAAATCCAGTTGTACCAATAACAGAACGAAGTCCACGCTCAACTGCTAGTGTAACGTGTTGTTTCCCAACTTCTGGCGTTGTTAAATCTAACAACACATCTGCTTCTACTTCCTCTAAACAAGTATGTAAATCTGCGTAAATTGGCGCTTGTAACGCTGGCATGCCCGGTAAATCAGAAATTTTCTCTCCACCATGCTTATAATCCACTGCTGCTACCAAATTAAAATGTTCCGTTCTTTCCATAAGAAGGACTGCTTCATGTCCCATACGTCCTCTTGGTCCAGCGATAATTACTTTAATTTCTTTCATTATTCTTTCTCTCCCTCATCAATACGTGTCCAGCGATCTTTATCACGTGTATTAAATTTATTCATTACAATGTTATGTGCCGTTTCTAAATCAATATTTAAACTATTTGCCATACAAATCATAACAAATAATACATCTCCAAGCTCTTCTTCCAGACTACGTTCTTTTTCAGTTGTTTTCTTCGGTTTCTCACCATAATAATGATTTACCTCTCTTGCAAGCTCCCCCATTTCTTCCGTTAAACGAGCCATCATTGCAAGTGGACTGAAATAACCTTCTTTAAACTGACCAATATATGCATCTACTTCTTTCTGCATATCCTTCATCGTTTTTGCTTCCATATAATTCACCTCTAATCCTTCCTCTTTCATGTTAGCCAATTCATCGCGATTTGACAAATATTATTCCCCGCCAAACACCTATTTGCGACCCTTTTTTGGATAGACTATAATAAAGTGAAACTTTCTTTTGCGTTTTTTGCAAAAGATTAGTTGAACCAATCGGGCTCTTACGGCTGGTTTGATCTCACTTCACTGCTTTATCCTCTACCAGCCGTTAGAGCGGGGTAAAGTGAAACTTTCTTTTGCGTTTTTTGCAAAAGATCAGCCAGAACCAATCGGGTTCCTACGGCTGGTTTGTCCTTCTTCAGAGCTTTATCTCCTACCAGCCGTTGGAACGAGGTAAATAGAAACTTCTTTTGCGTTTTTTTACAGCCTTCTCTATTTTTACTAACAACTAGAAATTACTTATCATTATGTTTTACCGTATCAGCGGAGCAATGCAATTTACATAATTAGGAGGATTTCTATATGACATCAAATTTGAAGATTCGAAATATCATTTTCATTTTAATCGGTTCCGCTATTTTTTCTTTCGGTATTGTGAATATCAATATTGAAAATCACCTTGCAGAAGGTGGATTTACCGGTATTACACTATTATTGTATTTTCTATTTAAGTTTGATCCTTCTTATTCAAACTTAATTTTAAATATCCCTATATTTTTTATTGGTTGGAAGTTACTTGGAAGAACGACATTTATCTATACACTAATCGGCACCTTCAGCGTATCTTTATTTCTATGGATTTTTCAACGTTACGAAGTTCTTAACTTACATTTAAACTTACAAAATGATATGACACTCGCGGCTTTATTCGCCGGGGCATTTATCGGTGTCGGTCTTGGCATAATATTTAAATATGGCGGGACTACTGGCGGTGTAGATATTATCGCAAGACTCGCTCATAAATATGTTGGCTGGAGTATGGGGAAAACGATGTTTATGTTTGATGCTATCGTCATTATCGTCTCTATTCTTACCTATTTATCATACCGCGAGGGCATGTATACGTTAGTTGCTGTTTTTATCGGGGCGAAAGTCATTGATTTTATGCAAGAAGGAGCCTATGCGGCAAAAGGAGCAACTATTATCTCAGATAAAAACGATGAAATTGCTGCCAAAATTTTATCTGATATGGAACGCGGAGCTACTTTTTTAAAAGCTGTTGGATCGTATACGAAAGTGGAACGGAACGTATTATATTGCGTTGTTGCTAAAAATGAAATCGTGAAATTAAAAAATATTATTACTTCTGTAGATCCTCATGCCTTTGTTGCTGTAAGTGATGTACATGATGTAGTTGGTGAAGGTTTTACGTTAGATGAAAATAAAAATCCGTTACATAAATAAACGCAACTAGAAAAGCTCTCTAGCTTTTCTAGTTTTTTATTACATATTTTTTAAGTTTATCTAAATCCTCATAAATAAGCTCCAATAAACTCCGATTATAAAAAATGGAAGCAGGATGAAAGGTCGGAAAGATATGATATTCTTGCTCTGACCATGTAAACACTGCACTTTGCATATCCTTTAATTTTTGAATGGGCTGTTTTAATAATTGTCCGTGCACATCTGTTATTTTTTTATTTTTTCCTGTTAAACGTTGAAGACCGATATTTCCAAGGGTGACGATAAGCTTCGGATTTATTTTCTCTAATTCATAATCTAACAAAGGCGCATGGGCAAGTATTTCTCCTTGATTTGGTGTTCTATTATATTTTTTCTGTATGATTTCACCATTTCGTTCTTTTTTCTCTCGCCATTTATAAGGCCTACTTCGGACAGCGCTCGTAATATATACTTCTTCCCTTGTAACATGAATCCGTTCTAAAAAACCCATTAATTGTTTTCCCGCTCTCCCGCTAAACGGAATCCCATTATGAATTTCTGTTTCACCAGGCGCTTCTCCTAACAGCATAAATTTTGGATTTTCAGGACCTTGTCCACTTAAAAAGCCTTCTAACTGATAAGAAGCGCTTTGTTCTTTCACTTGTTTTACTAAACGACTTGGATATTTCACTTCCCCCACCGCCTTTCCGCATTACTTCTATTCCTTCTATTATTTCTATTTGCAATACATTATATAATTCAATCCACAAAACAAAAAAGACTATCAAAATTGATAGTCTTTAGTCGTCGCTACGCTGCATACCAGTATACATTAATACGAGACGTAATAATTCAAATACTGCTACAGCTGCAGCCGCTACATATGTTAATGCTGCCGCATTTAATACTTTACGAGCTTGGCCATATTCATCTGTTGATACGATACCTAACGCTTCAATTTGTTGCATTGCACGCTTTGATGCATCAAACTCAACAGGTAATGTCACAAGTTGGAACACAACACCTGCTGCCATTAAAATGATACCTAATAACAACAAGTTAGACATAGATGCAAAGGCACCAATCATAATAAATACCCAAGAAATATTCGATCCAAAGTTTGCAACTGGCACTAACGAATGACGAATACGCATAAAGTTATAATCTTTTGCGTCTTGAATTGCGTGTCCTACTTCGTGTGCTGCAACTGCTGTACCAGCAACTGAATGACCGTAATAGTTATCTGTTGATAATCGAACTGTTTTGGCAGTTGGATCATAATGGTCTGATAAATGACCTGGTGTTTCTTCTACAGCTACGTTGTATAATCCGTTCTCATCTAAAATTTTTCGAGCCACTTCCGCTCCTGTCATACCTGAAGTTGAATAAACTTGTGAATACTTGCTATAGGCACTACGTACTTTTGACTGTGCATACAACGGTATGATCATTATGATCGCGAAGTAAATTAAATAAAACATCATGAACCTCTGAACCTCCATTGAAGTTTTAATTATAGTACTTCTCATTCTATTTTCTTCTGACATCATTGTCAATGAATAAACCTTACAATCCGTATCTTTATTTATTGCATTATCTATTCTTAGAGTGTACATTACTTTTTCTTTTTTCTCTCTCTCCTTTATACTTTCTCCATCCAACATAAGTTAATGTGAATAAAATAAGACCTCCAGTAATTGTCATAAACCAAATGAGTGAGGGTGCAATTTCATCTTTTTTTACTGTGTGAAATATTTTTTGCAAATCCCCTTTAATGATTCCTACTTGCATTTGCCCCCCTTTCGTATTTAACATAACGTTACGAAATTCATCCAAATAAGATAAATGGGCATTTACACGCTGCACTTCATTTTCTGGCAGGGCGATCATTAAGCTTGGATAAATAATATTAAATTCATGTAAAAATGTGTTTAACGTTTGTTGAAACTGTCCCGTATCTTCTTTTTTCATCGCTTTTTCCATTTGAGAAAAGGCACCCATTACTTTTCTTTCTCTTTCCATCCAAAGCGGTTGATATTTCGACACTTGCGCATCAACAGCGAGCTGCAGGGCTAACACATTATCAATTTTAACTTGTTTACCTAAATCTGTTTCCGAGAGAGATTGTTTCGCCTTGTCGTAAGCTAAAGAAATAACTCTAACCTGATCTGGCGTTACTTCTTGCTTCTTTTCATTCCCCTTTATAACAAACTGCTCGGAGAAATGTTGTAATACTTGTACTGCTTTTCCATCTTCATTACGCTTCACTAATTGTAATGAGTCGTCTAACAACCCTGTTAGTTCACTCCACTCTTCAGCATATATACGTAACGGAAACATTATAATTAGAAATGCTATTAATCCAATTAATGTTCTCTTCATCACGGTCCCCCCTATAACTACTAGTACAAAATATGTTAATTTGGACAAGAATAGAACTGGACCGAAAAATATATTATCATTTTACAAACAAAAAAATTCTCTTTAAACAGAGAATTTTTCCTTTGAAACCCTTTTCTTTTTTACAAAATATCTATACAAACTGTAACAAATTATGCTGCCGCATAAAATAAATAATAAAATAGCACACGCAGCATGCATAAAGAATTCTTCTGGTAACATTAATATAATTGGATCCGTTTCAATATCAAACATCCAATAATCATTACTGAATAAAAGTTTATGGAATAATACAAAACTCTTTTCAAAATTAATAGCGATCGGTAACATGAGCGCTATCGGTAAGATAATTGTTAAAATTGATCCGTGCAGTAAAAACTTTTCATTTTTCTTTTTTAATAAATAAATCCCGCCTATTATTGCAATCATAATTGTCGCATACATTACATATTGAATCTTTACTAAAATATTTTTAACATCTACAAAATGAATACGGCCATTTGTAGACATATCTAATGTTGGCAACTGCAATGCTCCATCATAAAACGGCGATAAATATGTAATAAGCACATCATAATTTCTTTTAATATCATCCTTCGTCATATCCGCTAAATCTGGAATGTTTAAAAAATCAATTTCAAAATAATATAGCCATTTTCCGTATACAACCGCTGTTGTTGCAAGTGCAAATATAGAAAATGCTATGCTATATGAAACAACTATAGTAATCAATCGATCCAATATTTTTGTACGACTCTTATTCTTCTTCATTTTCTCCCCCTAAATGTTCATAAAGAAAACTGTTTTCGGTTCTCACGTAAGCAATAATAATATGTAAGACATAGTGTGACGATGCTTAGCCAAAACGTAAAGTAACCAATTTCTTCTACAAACAAATGCATAATTCCATATCTCGGCATTTGCCAAAATAAATAATCAATTGCATCATTATGTAATGTCCATATAGCTGCTACCGCAAAATGCCATTTTTTTATACGGTAAAACGGCGCATATAGCACTGCTTGTACTGCCATCGCAAAATGCGAAAGCATTAACATATACCCCATAAGACCAATAGGACCTTTTACATAGATCATAATTGCATTTACAACAACAGCCCATATACCATATTTCATTAAAGTAACAATCGCTAGCGCCTCTATTAATCCCCAATTTCTCTTTCTAAAAAAAGCAATTAAAACAAAGACAAAAAAGAGACTCGCCATCGGGCTATCGGGTACAAACGGCCAAAATATAGGTGAGGTTTCTTTTAATTGATTTCCATACCATATAAATCCGTATATTGTACCTAATATGTTAACAACTAATAAAAATAATAATATAGAGCGTTGTCTTAACATTGCATACAAATAAACCAAGCTGTATGTCCAACACCTTTCAAACAAAGTCATTCTTTCCTCAAACTCTACTCTATTATATAGTAAACTTTCTTTCATCAAAATAAAAAGCTGACTACAAATTTTTGTAGTCAGCTTTTTATTATTTTTTATTATACTTTGCAACGAATTCCGAAAGTTTCTTCAGTTCCTCATCTGTACCTTTAAATACTCCTTTAGGCATTGAACCTTTTCCATCTTTCGCAATTTTAGCAATTTCTTCTGGCTTTAAAGTTAAATTTTGCAGTGCCGGTGCTGCTGCCCCGCCTTGTAAATTGTCACCGTGACATGTTAAACAAGTATTTTTTTGCATTAATTTATAGCCGTCATCATTTTTATCAACTGGTGCTGTTTTTACAATTGCTCCTTGTTTTTTTGCAGCTTCCCAGTCGTGGTGTGCTACAGATTCCCAAGTTAAAAAGATAATCGATGCAATTGCTAAAAGCATAAATCCAGTTGCTACAGGACGCTTCAATGGGCGTCTTTCTGGGCCTCGGTCAAGAAATGGAGCTAACAATAATGCGCCAAACGCAATCCCTGGCATAATAAACGCTCCAATTACAGTAAATGAACCAGAAGCATAAGAATACTTTAATAACTGATACAAGAATAAGAAATACCAATCTGGAAGTGGTATATATCCGGCATCAGTTGGATCCGCCATTCTCTCAAGTGGTGACGGATGCGCCACTGTTAAACATAAATAACCGATTAAAAAAACTGCACCAACCATCCATTCTTTTAACAAAAAGTTCGGCCAAAACGCTTCTGTTTTTCCTGGGTATTCAGAATAGTCTTTTGGAATATTTGGTTTCCGAGCTACTGGTACCCGAGAATCTCCTACAAACTTCATCCCTTTGCCTCGATGCATAATCTCCCTCCTTTAGTTCTTTCCCCTTTAATTTAGCAATCTCTTATAGCGGACCGGAAATACCTTGTTTGCGAATCATGATGAAGTGGAAGGCCATTAAACCTAGAAGTGCTGCTGGTAAGAAGAAGACGTGAATAGCAAAGAAGCGAGTTAATGTTTGAGCGCCAACAATTTCGGAATGACCAGCGAGTAATGTTTTAATATAAGGACCAATGAGCGGCGTTTGCTCTGCAATTTGAATCCCTACTTTCGTAGCAAATAATGCTTTCATATCCCACGGTAATAAATATCCGGTAAAACCAAGACCTAACATAACAAAGAAAATAAGAACACCAACAATCCAGTTTAACTCACGAGGCTTTTTATACGCACCCTGGAAGAAAACTCTAAGTGTATGTAAAAACATCATTACAATGACGAGACTAGCGCCCCAGTGGTGCATACCACGAACAATTTGCCCATATGCAACTTCATTTTGTAAATAATAAACCGATTCCCAAGCATTTTTAATATCAGGCACATAATACATCGTCAAAAACATTCCTGATAAAATTTGAATTACAGTAACGAAAAAGGTAAGTCCTCCAAAGCAATAAACGAATGCAGAAAAGTGATGTGCCGGGTTTACATGTTCAGGTACTTCATGATCAGCGATATCACGCCATATTGGTGTAATATCTAACCTTTCATCTACCCAATCATAAATTTTATTTAGCATCTACTTTGCACCCCCTTTTGGCTTCGCTTTGCCTAAATACAGCGTTCCATCTTTTACTTTGGACTCGTATACATCAAGCGGAGCAAGGGGCGGCGTGCCTTTAATGTTCATCCCGTCTTTTGTGTAACGGCCCCCGTGACATGGACAAAAGAATTGATTCGGATGTGCTTTGTCCGAATTCCAGTTAACTGTACATCCTAAATGTTTACATACTGGAGAGAACGCAACAATGTCTCCGCTTTCATCTTTATGAACCCAAGCTGATTTTGGCTCTTCGGACTTGTACCAACCATCAACCTGCTTCACCTTAAAGTCGAAACGTTTCGGCTCTGTTGTAATATCCTTTACTTGTGCAACAGCAACCATATCCGTTCCCGCTTCTTTTCTTAACACCGGATCAAGCGCAAATCGCGTCATCGGCATTAAAATACCCGCTGCCATAAAGCCTCCTACCCCTGTAAGGGTGTAATTTAAAAACTGTCTTCTTGATACACGATGTTCTTTCTCGCTCACGAAAATTTCCCCCCTCTATCAGAAATTGTCCCCTCGTGATAAATTATATAAAAAATAAAAACTAGGACACTATCATGATATAATACGCTTAGGTACAGGTCAATATCATACTACTCATAATAATAAGAACTTTCTGTTTATTACTACTTTCCCCATTTTTCTTCTAACATCACCATTATATTTTTTATATGTGCATGAATAACTTCTCTTTTCGCTTGATCACTAAATTGTTCTAACGCTAATGAAGGAAACCAAAATAAATCTCCTTGTAACTCTTGCATATCTTCTTTCCATGAAAAATCACTTGTAACATAAGCAATATGCTTAAAACCTTGCTTTTGCAAATGATTTGTCCATTCTTGCAAACGACCTTTTTCATTTTTTTGACTTTCTACTAAATACGTAAATGCAGGTAGTAAAAGTACTCTTCCTTTATATTCTCTTTCCAACTCCATACTCAACAATTCGATAAATTCACCTTGTTCTACTACCATTTTCATTTCTTTTGCTGCCGAAATTGATAAAAGTGGTATAACACCAGTATCTACATAATCTCTTGCTTGCTCAAACTGCTCCACATCTTTTACACTCCATTTCAAATGTCTTCCCTCCCTTCATTTTCAAATGACAGAACTTTCACTTTATATATATTAAACCATACTAAAAGAGGTAAAAAAAGAAAAACTACCTATATTAAGGTAGTTTTTCTTAAAAAAGTCTGAAATTTGTAAAATTTTATGAATCCAAATGAATTCTATAACATCTTTAACTCAGCTGTTAACTTATGAAACGCTTCCTTATCTTGCTTATCCAGCGCTTCATCAATTTGTTTCAAAAGACGTTCTCTTCTAAAAGAAAATACACTTTCTTCTAAAAATCTTTCTGCAAGTAAACGATCTTTTTCATTTACTTCAATATGCTTTGGTAAATACGGGTTTTCTTCTAATACAGCTACATAATTGGCATTTTGAAACGATGATTTAAAATTGAGTTGAATATAAATATCTTCATCTCGATTTAAACGAATATCATGAAACGATTTTTCAGCATCTGTTGTCATAACATTTTGTTTAAAAAAGTGAAATGGTGTGTCTTTCACACAATTCGCGGACATCACTAAACCACGCGGACAATATTTTGCATGCTCTACGAAGTGGACTTTATGCATCAATTGGTCATGACTCATTAAATAATTCAAAATCCATACACATTCACGCTGTTTCAGTTGGTAATTATTCAAAAACCATTTTACAAAATCCTTCTTCTCGTTTACAGAAACAGGGGTATTCATAGCAATTAAGTCCCTCCTCTGTCTTTCTCTTTTCTTTTTAGATTCAAGAAGCGGTATTCAGTTTCCTTCCAACTTATGAAAAATCCTCTAAATTATATAACAATTCTTCAATATGAATTTGTGTCGGGTCTAGTTGTATTAACTGAGTAAATACTTCTTTCGCCTCTTTTCGCATACCTTCTTCCAATAAGAAATAACCGTACTCTTCCAAGAAGTCTGGATGATTCTTAAAAGAAGTATATGCACTTTCATAGTGTTTTAATGCATCCGAATACATTTCTAATTGTTTTTTTGCAAACGCAAGATCCCAAAGTAGTTGTGTATCTGGTTCTCCGCTATCAATCGCACGCTCTACAACTGCAATTAACTCTTCATATTTTTCTTGTTCTTTTAAGATATACGCATATTTTAATATCGCACCTAAATGTCCTGGATCTAACTCAAGTGCTTTTTGAAGCACTTCCTCTGCTTCCGCTATTCTTCCTAATTTCGCCGCAATGTTCGCTAATTCTACATAAAATGGTACAGAAAGCTCATCTACTTTAATTCCTTCTTGAAGTGTTTCATAGCTTTCTTGAAGCATTCCTTCTTTTTCATAGCTTTTCGCCAAATACATGTACAGCGATGCATACTCCGGATCTAATTCTTTTAGTTCTTGCCAAGCACCAATTGCTCTTTGATATTCTTCACCTTGGTATAATGTGAAGGCATATCCAAATAATGAGTGGATATCTTTTTGTTCCTCTAAACCTGCTTCATAGTAAGAGATCGCTTCTTCCCAATTTCCAATCGCACTTAACGTTTCTGCGAGGCGAAGTGCAATGCCAACACCACCCATGACTTTATGTTCTGCTAATAGCGACTCATAATGAGTGATTGCCTTTTGTTCTTCACCTTTACTACTATATAACTCTGCTAATCCAAACGTAATAACAGGTTCGTCAGGCATCATTTCTTTCGCCTTTAATAGTTTTTGTTCTGCTACATCATCGAAACCTTGCATTTGGAATAAATCTGCAACAAGTAATAACGATTGAACATATAAGTCATCATTTTCTGGAATATCATGAAGCACTTCAATCGCTTCATCTTCTTTGTCTAGATCAATATATAATTCTGCTAAAAATACAGTGAATTCACTTTCTTCCGGATACAATAAACGCAAGTCTTCTGTAATAGCTAACGCTTCATCCGTAAATCCAAGTGTATGATAATAGCGAGCGATATCATACTTCTCTTCATCATTCGCAATTTTTAATTGTTCTTTTAATAATTGTAATCCTTTTTCCGCTTCACCATTTTCAATATATGAAACAGCTTGTTCAAACTTTTGCATAAACGTCTCCTTTAATTCTAACAAATATTATTTTCTGTTCATTTACCCCGATTGGTGCGGGCTAATAATCAGTGAGGGGATGAGCATCCCCTCACTGATTAAAGTTTCACTTTATCATAAGCAACTAGGTGTACGAACGCAACCTTTAGAATGAGCATACTTCATCTTGTACTTTCACTGACAACGATTCAAACATGACACCGATACCGCATTACTACTTTCTATTGTACCGTTTTCTTTCATTACCGTGCAAATAACTTCCCTTATTAATTATTAACACGCACGGATCAAGCTTTACAGGCCTTCATTTAAATAAAAAAGACTCCTATATTAGGAGCCTTCACAAACTCTTAAGAGTATGTTTCTTCTTTCTTTACTTGCTCGTTTACAAGCTCTTTCAATAATTCTATAATTTCATCATTTTCTTCTTTCAAACCGACAGTAATACGAATACCATCATGTATACCAAATGCAGCACCAGAACGAACAATATATCCTTTCTTCATTAATCGTTCGAAAGCCTCATTACCAGGAATACCGAGTTTTAAGAAAATGAAATTTGTTTGAGATGGATAATAGAATACGTTATATTCCTTACAAAATGCGTAATATTGATTTAATCCTTCTTCATTCTTTTTCACACATTCTTGTAAAAATACTTGATCTTCTAATGCAGCGAGTGCTACAGCCTGCGCTACAGTCGATGTATTAAATGGTAACCTTGCTACTTCTAGCTGCCCGATTAAATTCGCATTACCAACCGCATATCCGATACGGAAAGCAGCTAAACCATATGCTTTTGAAAACGTGCGTAAAACCATAAGATTTTCATACTGTTCAAGAAATGGTAATGTTTGCGGATAGTCTTCTGCCACAGCATATTCATAATATGCTTCGTCCATAATAACGAGCGCTGACTTAGGAACTGATTCTAAAAATGAAAGTAAATTTTGTTTCTCTACATATGTACCTGTCGGATTATTCGGGTTACAAATCCATACAATCTTCGTTTTATCATCTACTTGCTGTAACATCGCATCTAAATCGTGAATGCCATCTTTAAGTGGTACTTCACGAACTTCTGCTCCTTCAATAACAGCATGGTGATGGTATTGCGAGAATGTTGGATTCGCCATTACAACATTTGTTCCTTCATGTAGTAATGCACGACTAATCATTTGAATGACTTCATCTAATCCACTACCAAATAACAGTTGTTCTGCTTTGACACCTAACTGCTCTGCTACTTTTGTCCGAAGTTCAAATGCATATCCATCTGGATAAAGAGCGTATTGACTCGCTAAAGAAGTTAATGCTTCTGTTACGCGTGCTGAGCAACCGAATGGATTTTCGTTCGATGCTAATTTCACAATTTTTGATAATCCATATTCCCTTTTTACTTCTTCAATATTTTTCCCAGGTACATATGCTCTCAAAGTTAACAATTGCTCTTTCACTCTCATTTTTCTTCCCCCAGTCGTTTTATTCAATTCAATTACAATAAGGTTGTAATTTCTCACTGTAATCGTTTATCTTAACCGTCACTATTACGAGGATACCTTTAAACAAGCACTTCTTAGCTCTTAAACCATATCCTTTTGAAATGCCTCTAACGCAATATGAACAGTCTCATCTGGAATAGATACGACATTCACTACCCCATATTCCTGCATTAACACCATATGAATTGCTCCAGCGTTCGCTTTCTTATCTTGTTTCATCAATTGAACGAGACGCTCTACACTCAAATCACTTGGCATTTTTGGATATCCGTACTTTAAGAACCACTGCTTCATCTCTTCATAAGAAAGATTAACCTTGTACACTTGCTCACTTAAAAACAAGGCAAATAACATTCCAACCGCTACTCCGTCACCGTGAGTAATATTTCCATATCCTAGTTCTTTTTCAAGAGCATGGCCTAACGTATGTCCAAAGTTCAAATGAGCACGTACACCTTTTTCTGTTTCATCTTGCGATACAATGTTTGCCTTTACAGGAATTGCCTTCGTTAATATATGGATTAACTTCTCATCACGAAGATCCGCTAATGTTTGCACTTCTTCTTTTAACCAATGATACAGCTTTACATCACCAATAAGAGCATGTTTTATCACTTCTGCATAACCTGAACGCCACTCTTTTTCAGGAAGTGACTGTAAAAACGGCGTATGATATACAACTACTTCCGGTTGATGGAATGCACCGATCATATTTTTACCTAACGGATGATTGATCGCTACTTTCCCACCCACTGCGCTATCGTGAGCTAATAAAGTCGTTGGAACTTGAACGAAGCGAATTCCACGCATAAACGATGCAGCAACAAAACCAGCTAAATCTCCAATCATCCCGCCTCCAAGTGCAATAATTAAAGAATTTCTATCTAATTTATTTTCAAGAGCTGACGTATGAGCCGCATAGAAATTTTCAAAAGACTTCTCTTTTTCGCCACTCGGTACGACAAATGAAAATACTTTTTGCTTTATTTGCAACGCGTCTACAACTGTCTGTAAATGTAAAGACGCAACAGCTTCATCTGAAATGATCATGATGTTTGACACAGATGGCTGCATGTTTTGAACAATCGTTGTCAACTTTGACAACGATTGTTTTCCTACATGTACATCATATTCTTTTGATTTCGTTTGAATATGTATGTTTCCCATTAAAATCCCCTCGCATATTCATTATGTTTCTCAATATTTTCACGAATAAGGTCCATACGATCTAATCCGAATTGTTCTATTAAAGCTGTCGCTAATTCCCAAGCCACAACCGCTTCTGCAACGACACTAGCTGCTGGAACAGCACAACTATCTGAACGTTCAATACTTGCTGTAAAAGGCTCTTTCGTATCAATATCTATACTTTGAAGAGGTTTATATAGTGTAGGGATCGGTTTCATCACACCGCGCACAACAATTGGCATTCCAGTCGTCATACCGCCTTCTAATCCACCTGCATTATTTGTTCTTCGTGTATATCCATGTTCCTCATTCCACAGAATTTCATCATGAACTTCACTTCCCGGTCTATGCGCTGCTTCAAAACCAATTCCAATCTCGACGCCTTTAAAAGCATTAATGCTCATAATTGCAGCTGCTAATTTTGCATCCAGTTTTCGATCATAATGCACATAGCTACCGACCCCAATTGGCATTCCTTCCACAATCACTTCAACGATTCCACCTATTGAATCACCATTTGCTTTCGCATCATCAATTGCTTTCATCATTTGGTTACCTGCTGCTTCATCTAAGCAACGTACAGGTGATGCTTCTGTAATACTTTTTAATTCTTCAATTGAACTATAGGTAAATTCCTGAGCCTGTACACCGCCAATTTCAATTACATGGCCCGCCACTGTAATACCAAGTTCTGCTAACACTTTTTTAGCAACCGCACCAGCAGCAACACGCACTGTCGTTTCGCGTGCTGAAGAACGCTCCAGTACATTTCTCATATCTCTATGACCATATTTAATCGCACCATTTAAATCAGCATGCCCAGGTCTTGGTTTTGTTACTTTCCTTTTCATTTCTTTTTCTTCTTGTTCCGTTAAAGGCTCTGCGCCCATAATTTTTGTCCAATGTGCAAAATCACGATTTTCAACAACAAGTGCAATTGGAGAACCTAATGTCTCTCCATGTCTAACACCACTTACAATTTGCACTTGATCTGTTTCAATTTGCATGCGTCTACCACGCCCATGCCCCTTTTGCCTTCTAGCTAACTCTTTATTTATATCATCCGCTACTAAAGGCAGTCCTGCCGGAACACCTTCTATAATCGTTGTAAGTTGTGGACCATGAGATTCACCAGCTGTAATATATCGCATACGTTATTCCTCTTTTCGTATATGTATTTATCCCGCTATATTAAGCAATGATATTATCTTTCCTTACTCTAAAAATATGAAAGAAATTATATATTTGATCAGCCATTCGCTTATTCTCCGATAGGCCTTTTACTTTACATATCAATATATCATAACAGCTCTAACTTCGTAACTAATTGAAACAAAAAAAGTGCAAGAAGAATACCCCTATTCTCCTTGCACTTTCTACTATTATCACAGTGATTAAAGCGTTTACAAATTATTTCAAAATAATTAGTAAATCCATTCATTCATTAATTTTGAGTAGTCAACTAATTCTTCTTCCTTAAAGAAAATAGCAATCTCGCGCTCTGCACTTTCTAACGAATCAGAACCATGGATAATGTTTTTCGCAACAGTTACACCGAAATCTCCACGAATTGTTCCAGGAGCTGCTTCATGTGGTCTTGTTTTACCCATCATGTTACGAGCTGTATCTACTACGCCTTCACCTTGCCATACCATTGCGAATACAGGTCCAGATGTAATAAAGTCTACTAATTCACCAAAGAAAGGTTTCTCTGTGTGCTCAGCATAGTGTTGTCCAGCAATTTCCGGAGTGACTTGCATTAATTTTGCACCAACTAATTGAAAGCCTTTTTTCTCAAAACGAGCTACGATTTCCCCAATGAAGGCACGTTGTACACCGTCTGGTTTTACCATTAGAAATGTTTTTTCCATAAAAAATCTCTCCACTTCTGAATTATGTATGTAATTGTATATCCCCACACACATATTAACACCCTTATCACAATTGCGCAATAGTTTTGAAATAGAGAGATTATTTTATTTTTTAGAAAAAACACTAAAATTTTCGTTTCCCAATATACTTTGCTACATTTTGTAATGCATACTTCGCTTGTCCACGCGGAAGTGGTTTTATGATTTCTAATGCTTTATGTAAATAACGTTCACTAAACGCAAATGCTTGATCAATAGCGTCACTATTTTTTACAGCCTCAATAATTCCTTTCATTTCGTCCGCTGTTGTATTTTCATGTACAGATGTGATTTTCTTACGAAGCACGGGATCTTCCATAGCGTATAGGGCAGGAAGCGTAATATTCCCTTGTAACAAATCACCACCAGCAGGTTTTCCAAGCTTCTCTTCTGTGGAAACGAAGTCTAAAATATCATCAATAATTTGATACGACATTCCTACAAAATACCCATACCAAAATAGTCGATTTACCGTATCACGATTAGCGCCAGCAGCAATTGCTCCTAGTTGACAACTCGCAGCAATTAATAAGGCTGTTTTTCGCTTTATTCTTCTTAAATACGTTCGTAAATTTTGGTCATAATTGTACTTATCTTTAATTTGTTCAATTTCACCTTTACACACTTCTAAAATGGTATGCGATAGCGCCTGATGCGCCTCTGGAATTTCGATATTTGTTATACATTCAAGAGACTTAGCGAACAAATAGTCCCCTGTATACATTGCAATACGATCTCCCCATTTCGCATTCACAGTTGCACTACCACGTCGTAAAAATGCAGCATCAATAACATCATCGTGAACAAGAGAAGCCATATGAATAAGTTCTAACGCAACAGCTACATGTTTAATTGCATCTAACTTATAATCTCCAAATTTTCCCGCAAGCAACACAAATACAGGACGAATTCGCTTCCCACCAGCTTCAATAAGTTGTAATGCCGCCTCTTCTACCAATGGCTGTTCAGAAGCAACTGTCTTTTTTAATTCTTTTTCTATCACATTAATATCCGATCGTAAAAAAGAGTACATAAGTTGTAACTTCATATTGTTCACCTTAACCTAAAACTTCTTTTTTCTTTTTTCTATTTTGATTCTGGTTTCATACCTAAGTGCATCGCTGCTACCCCAAAAGTAAACGGCTTCACTTGTACACGTTCAAGTCCAGCTTTTTCGAACATATGAGCCAATTCTTTCATACCTGGGAATGTACTAGCAGATTCTTGCAGCCATGAATATTCTTTAAAACTTTTCGCAAATAACTTTCCAAATAACGGCATGATATATTTAAAGTATAAAATATACCCTTGTCGAAAACCAATCATTGTTGGTTGAGATGTTTCTAAACAAATCACTTTTCCACCTGGTTTTACTACACGCGTCATTTCTTTTAATACGTGCATATAATCCGGTACGTTACGTAAACCAAATCCAATCGTTACATAATCAAAGGTGTTATCTTCAAATGGAAGTTCCATTGCATTCCCGTGTAAAAGTTCTACTTGTTTTAATTGTAACGCCTCTACCTTTTGCTTACCGACAGATAACATATTTTCACTGAAGTCTAAACCAACAACCTCGCCCTGTTCACCTACCGCTCCAGCTAGCGCAATTGTCCAGTCCGCTGTCCCGCAGCATACATCAAGAGCTTTGCTACCTGGTTTTACATCCATAATGCGCATCGTCTCTTTACGCCACGCTTTATGTCTTTGAAAACTAATGACAGAATTCATCACATCGTATTTATCAGAGATTTTCTCAAATACATCATGTACTCTTTCTTCTTTTGATTGTTGCATGCTCGTACCTTCTTCCAATGTAAAATTGCTTATGTCTTCGATTTATCTCTTAACACAGAGTTTATTTCGCTTATATCTGTGTGGTTTTCCAAATATTGATTTTCTTTCTTTCTGAGTTCCATCATCCATCCATGAATAACTGTTTCTACCTCCGCTTTATCCTTCATAATCCCTTGAACTGCTTGAAAAACAGGTGAATGTTGTTTATCAGCGTGCAGTTCATATTCTTTTTGAAGACGGTTTTTTCCTAGTACATACGTTATAAACGGCTTCCAATGCGATAAATGAAAATGATCACATGTTTTTTGCAAGAGTGCAGACTCAATCGTTACTACACTTTCCATTATGTCATCCATCGTTTCATGCGCTTTTTGATATAACATTATTTTGTGTTCATTAATTTCTTTAATTCCTTCAGCAAGCGCACGAATTAAAACAATATCACAATTCATAGACAGTAAGTAATAATATAACCCACTATAGTAATCACCAGCAAGCACTGTTAACTGGCGACGTTTATGCGATTCATTTGCTTCTTCCCCTGCTTTATTTGATACTCTTTCATGTGTATCAAGTGCAATTTGCACAAGCATAATCGTTACTACATAATGCTCAATTTGTTCTATATGTAAATTTTCACTTTTTAAAGCACCATACAACAATGCTATTTTTTCTTCATCAATAAATGGTTCTTCAATATAGTTTATAAAATAAGGATGGCGTAATTTCTCCATCAATTTCTCTCTTATACCCGCATACCCTCCGTAGATGTCACACACAAAAATCACCCTTGTTTTCTAATTCATAAAACTTATTATAACACATACATTCTATTTTCTATAACCAAAACTTGGCTACTCTTTCCAAACTTCCACCGAACTAAATAACATCTTCCATTCTTTTTAGTAGTCTTTCTATTCTCACTCTGCCTTGCTAAAACTATATCATTTATTTACATAAAAAAAAAAGAAAAGCAGTTTCCTACTTTTCTTTACTTTGTTTTAATAAAAGATAAAATTTCACTACGTGCCGCTGCATCATTTTCTAACACACCACGTACTGCTGTTGTTACAGTTTTCGCGCCCGGCTTTTTCACACCACGCATCGTCATGCACATATGTTCCGCTTCTACTACTACCATTACACCATGCGGTTCTAGTACTTCCATAATAGAGTTCGCTACTGTTGATGTAATACGTTCTTGCAGTTGTGGACGACGTGCAATTGTATCTACAGTTCGAGCTAATTTACTTAACCCTGTCACTTTTCCGCCTTGCGGAATATATGCAACGTGAGCAACTCCATAGAATGGAACTAAATGATGCTCACACATCGAATAAAACGGTATATCTTTTACTAGTACAAGCTCCTCGTGATCTTCTCCGAACACTTTATGCAAATGTTCTTTCGGATCTTCATGCATACCCGCGAACACTTCTGCGTACATTTTTGCCACACGCTTTGGTGTATCAAGTACTCCCTCACGATTTGGGTCATCTCCGATTGCCTCTAAAATAAGGCGTACTGCATGTTCAATTTGTTCTAAATTAACTTTTGCCATCCGCTAGCCCTCCCGAAAACCTAAAAGTGATACGAACACATTCTAGCATATTTATGTTTTTAAAAGCAAAAAGAAGAGTTCCCAAAAAGGAAACTCTTCTTCCCTGTTAATATGTAAGGATTATTTAACCGCATCTTTTAACGCTTTACCAGGTTTGAATGCAGGTACTTTACTTGCAGCGATTTCAATCTCCTCACCTGTTTGTGGGTTACGACCTTTACGAGCCGCACGCTCACGAACTTCGAAGTTACCGAATCCGATCAGTTGTACTTTATCACCTTGTTTTAAAGCTTCTAAGATAGAATCAAAAACAGCGTCTACTGCTTTTGTTGCGTCCTTTTTAGAAAGGGAACTTGCTTCTGCAACAGCATTGATTAAATCTGTCTTGTTCATGCCATTCACCTCCTCCCAAAGATAAGACTGTATAATGATCATAAAATGAGTCTTACTTTCATTTGTAGGCAATTTTTACAAATTCTATACTACAAAGATGTAGATAAATCATTATCAACGCCTATATTATACGATTCTCCCTTATAATTCAATATTTTTAAGGAAATTGTTACTCTTAAAATGTGAAAATCTGATGAAACTTGACAATTTACAACAATATATTAGATAATGACTGTTTATTTTGCTATTCTATACGCGAAAATCAAAAAAAATCCCTCTACGATGAGAGGGATTTTTTCTTATAATATAATCGCAATTAATCCGCCAGATCCTTCATTAATAATTCTTTCTAGCGTTTCTTTTAATTTATATCTTGCATTTTCTGGCATTAAAGATAGTTTCGCTTGAATGCCTTCTCGAACAATAGAGCTAAGTGAACGTCCGAATATATCAGAATTCCAAATTGATAATGGGTCATCTTCAAAATCCTGCATTAAATAACGAACTAATTCTTCACTTTGCTTTTCAGTACCAATAATTGGCTCAAACGTTGACTCCACATCTACTTTAATCATATGAATAGACGGAGCTACAGCTTTTAGTTTCACACCAAACCTTGAACCGTGACGAATAATTTCTGGCTCATCTAAGCTCATGTCAGCTAACGCAGGCGCTGCTACACCATATCCTGTTTGCTTTACCATACGCAGGGCATCCGCCACTTGATCGTATTCTATTTTCGCATGAGATAAATCGAGCATAAGCTTTAATAAATGATCTTTCCCTCGAATTTCTACTCCTACTACTTCTTTTAAAATTTGATCATATAATTCATCTGGTGCATATAAATCAATCTCTGCTACACCTTGCCCCATATCAATGCCAGCTAAGCTCGCTCGATCAATAAATTCATACTGACTAAACTGCCAAACGACACGGTCCACATCACGAAGACGTTTTATATCCTTCACAGTCTCTTGAACAGCTTCTTGATAACTTTGGCGCAACCAATGCCCTTCATTTAACACCATCACCCAGCTCGGAAGGTTAACATTCACTTCTAAAACCGGGAACTCAAATAAAGCCTCTCGAAGCACATTGTACACATCTGTTTCCCTTAAACTTTCTACACTCATCGCAATGACTGGGATATCATATTCTTCAGATAAACTTTGGCGCAATTGCTCTGTATCTGGATGATACGGCTGTACAGTGTTAATGATCATAATGAAAGGTTTTCCGACTTCTTTTAACTCATTTACTACGCGTTCTTCTGCCTCTATATAATCTCTTCTTGGAATTTCACCAATCGTTCCATCTGTTGTAATTACAACACCAATTGTGGAATGTTCTTGAATTACTTTACGTGTTCCGATTTCTGCAGCTTCATGGAATGGAATAGGTTCTTCATACCAAGGAGTATTAATCATGCGCGGGCCATTCTCATCTTCATAGCCTTTTGCTCCTGGAACCGTATATCCAACGCAATCTACCAATCGAATATTCACTTCAAGACCTTCATCTACTTCGATAGAAACCGCTTGGTTTGGAACAAACTTCGGTTCCGTCGTCATGATTGTACGACCAGCAGCACTTTGAGGCAGTTCATCCTGCGCCCTTTGACGGTCAGACTCATTCTCAATATTAGGAATAACTACAAGTTCCATAAATTTTTTAATAAATGTTGATTTCCCTGTTCGAACAGCTCCTACAACTCCAAAATAAATATCACCGCCTGTGCGTTCCGCAATATCTTTAAAAATATCTACCTTTTCCAAGTGATTCCCTCCCTCAATATTTTTGGGAATAATTCCACATTTATAGTCAACTAATACCTTCTCTAACGTTGCCTATAATATCTGATATAATATAATGGTATTCTAGAAGTTCGGACAATATATCATATAATTTTGTCCAATTTCATATGACTATTAAAAAATACCTTTTGTTTGCATCGCAAGTTGTGTAACATAAAAAACCTTTCTTCTAGAACTTATTCACTAAAAGAAAGGTTCATGACTTATGATTTTAAAAAAATTGGTTCTCCATTCTTTACCGTATACGGTAAAGAATACGCAGGTACAAATGGAGAATCTTTCGAAAGTATATTCCGAATATCTTCCCCTTCCTTAAATTGCCCTTCATTTTTTTTCAACGCTTCATATAAGTCGATTCGATAATCAACATAAATTTCTCCCTTTTCATTGATTACAAAAGGAAGCCCTTTACCAGAATACGGACTTGTCACTTGCGGCACATCTTTATATCCTAGTTTTTTGAAATCTAATTCATATACACCATCTGAAATTACCTTTTTAAAAGGCGGATATTGATGTTCATCCCGATACATCCTAAGCTTTAATGATAATTCCTGGATTTGTTCAGCCATCCTAACATCAATTAACTTTACTGTCGGGTTTGTTTCAACGTCTATTAATACGTATTGGTATACTCCTCCGCTTTCATACGCATTTCCTGGTGCCTCCTGTATGTAACGCGGAGCAATCTTTTGAAAATCGATTGGATACTTTTGATAAATAGGCGTACTCATATCCCGCGTCTTAATTGGCAATATCCCCTCATTTTGCTCCTTAAATGTCACTACAGCTTTTTGAACAACCTGTATCTGATCTTCATAAGGAACGGCATTTTGTTTCATATTTTCTTTCGGATACAGACATCCTGTTAAAAGGCTCATACAACAAAATATTAAAATAATATGGACTTTTTTCACTAGCAATCACCTTTTCATACTAATATAACTTGCTCCGTATGTAGCATTTTCGAGACCATTCCCTTTACTGCTGTACAGGTCCACTAAATACAACAAGAAAAATAACAATTCCTGACACAATCATAAGGGTGTACGCTACTAACGCTGTAATCCCTTTCAAAAATTTATTCTTTATTTTGTATCTACTTAGTAAAATAAAACTTACTGCAAAAAACATAAATCCAATTGCTCCTAAAGCAAACCACATTTTTATGAGCCCTTCTGACATATACACACCCCTTTTTATTAATCTATTTTTATACTATTTTAACAAATTAAAATCTTTAAACAAATACAAAAAGAACATTTTACTACAAATTAAGAATATATAACTTTAATCAACAGGTTTTTTCGCATCTTCCACTAATCTAAATAAAAATAAAACCGAAGCGAGTGTATCTCTCGCTTCGGTTGACCAAATATGCCCAAAACAGCTCTATTCCCATACTTTCATGGCTATCATATGCAATCTACAAACTCTTTGTTTCTTATATCTTATTTTTTAAACATTTTGCTTAACGAACCAAAATCAGCGGGCATATTATTGTTAATAATCGCTTTTACAATTTGATCCTCTTGTTCTTTCGGCACTTCACGTCCTGCCATAAGAGCCACTTGATGAATCAATTGACGAAGCACAGTCTCATCACGTAAATTCGCATTCTGTACAGATGATGCTAATTTAAAAATATCTTCTTTATTCACTTTCGCTTCTTTTTCAATGTTATTAAAAATGTTATTATCCATTCTTTTCACCCTCTCCTCAAGTTACTCTTCATCCTATGCAAAATTAAAAAAATGGTGAAAAGACCCATAAAAATAAAAAGCGACAGAAGTACAAATGTACTTCTGTCGCTTTTCTTTAAAGTAAGTCCGGTATAGCTTCCACTTCATGTTTTCGAACACGTCCCATTAATGAGCCTACTGCATCTTTCACATTATTCCCATTGAATAGCACGTCATATAAAGCAGCTGTAATCGGCATTTCAACTTCCATTTTCTCTGCTAATTCGTGAGCAGCTTTCGTTGTTCTTACACCTTCTACAACCATACCCATGCTTTCTAACACCTCTTCTAAAGAGTGTCCTTTTCCAAGCATATTTCCAGCGCGCCAATTTCGGCTATGAACACTTGTACAAGTTACAATTAAGTCTCCCATACCAGTTAGACCAGCAAACGTTAATGGATTTCCGCCCATTTTTCTTCCTAAACGAGCAATCTCCGTTAAACCACGTGTCATTAATGCCGCTTTCGCATTATCACCTAATCCAAGTCCATCAGTTATCCCAGCAGCTAATGCGATAATATTTTTTAACGCACCACCAAGCTCAACTCCAACGATATCTGGATTTGTGTATACACGGAAGTAACTATTCATAAACAAATCTTGTACTTCCTCAGCCGCTTCCATACGCTTTGCTGCAGACGTAACAGTTGTCGCTTGACGTAAACCAACTTCTTCAGCATGACTCGGTCCAGATAGTACAACAACATCTTTAATCAAGTCCTCTGGAATTTCTTCCTCAATCACTTCCGAAATACGTTTTGATGTACCAGGTTCAATCCCTTTACTTGCATGAATCCAAGTAGTCGGACCTGCTACATATTTCTTCATATCTTGTAATACCTCTCTATACGCTTTCGTTGGTACTACAAGAAGTACTACATTTACATCTACTAATGCTTCTTCTAAAGAAGAGTAGGCTGCGATTGTGCTTGGCAATGTAATTCCTGGAAGGTATCGACTATTCTCATGTGTTGTATTAATCTCATCCATAAGTTCAGAACGATTTCCCCAAATACGTACATCATGTCCATTGTCAGCTAATACCATCGCTAACGCTGTTCCCCAGCTACCTGCTCCAACTACTGTGATTTTTGTCATAAAATCACATCCTCTCCATTAGTCTCTTGCTCTAGCGATAATGTGAATCGGCGTTCCTACAAAACCGAACGCTTCACGTAAACGATTCTTTAAGAAGCGCTCATATGAAAAGTGCATTAATTCTGTATCGTTTACAAATATAACAAATGTTGGTGGTTTTACCGCAACCTGTGTCGCATAGAAGATTTTCAGACGGCTACCATTATGAGTTGGTGTTGGATTCATCGCTACCGCATCCATAATTACATCATTTAATACGTTCGTTTGAATACGGATACTATGGCTTTCATTTACTTCATTAATAACTGGTAATAATGTTTGTGTACGTTTTTTCGTTTTCGCAGATAAGAATACAATCGGCGCGTACTCTAAAAATTGGAAATGAGCACGGATGTTTTCTTCAAATGCTTTCATTGTTTTTTCATCTTTTTTCACTGCATCCCATTTGTTTACGACGATAATAACAGCACGTCCTGAATCATGAGCATATCCAGCAATTTTTTTATCCTGTTCAATAATTCCTTCTTCTCCGTCTAAAACGACTAAAACAACGTCAGAACGTTCAATCGCTCTAAGTGCACGAAGTACACTATACTTTTCTGTGCTTTCGTATACTTTCCCTTTTTTACGCATACCAGCTGTATCGATGATTACATAATCTTGACCATCTTTACTATATGGTGTATCAACAGCATCACGTGTCGTTCCCGCTATATTACTTACAATTACACGTTCTTGACCAAGAAGTGCATTTACAAGTGATGATTTCCCTACATTTGGACGTCCAATTAAAGAGAAACGGATTGTTTCATCATCATACGCTTCTTCTTCAATCTTTGGAAAATGATTTGCAGCTTCATCTAACAAATCACCAAGTCCTAAACCGTGTGTACCTGAAATCGGGAATGGCTCGCCAAATCCTAATGCATAAAAATCATAAATATCACTACGCATTTCTGGATTATCAACCTTATTTACCGCAAGTACAATTGGTTTTTTAGAACGATATAAAATTTTAGCAACTTCTTCATCTGCTGCAGTTACACCATCGCGACCATTCGTCATAAAAATGATAACATCTGCTTCATCAATCGCTACTTCCGCTTGTTGACGAATTTGTGTCAAGAACGGCTCGTCTCCAATATCAATTCCACCTGTATCAATAATGTTAAATTCATGATTTAACCATTCTCCCGCACTATAAATACGGTCTCGCGTTATACCTGGTATATCTTCTACGATTGAAACTCTTTCTCCAACAATTCTATTGAAAATAGTAGATTTTCCTACGTTCGGGCGGCCTACTATTGCTATTACTGGTTTCGGCATATACTTTCATCCTTTCAACTTGCTTCTGTTTATTATGTAAAAAACCCTTCTTTGTGCAAGAAGGGATTTGCATTCCAGAATATTTCTCAGCGTATCAAAACACCTCACATTATACCACACGTTACTAATGTTTCACAATAATATATACATTCTCTTGTAAGCGATGCGCAATACCATCTAAAATTGCCTCTAAATTATTTGCAACAAATTCTAACTCATCTGTCGATTCACAAGTAAACAAAGGGGCACCACCAGCAAATTTCTCCGGCGTTGTTGTAATAACCGCGAGAATTACACTTTCTAACATCATCTTTTATCTCCCCTTCCTTTCGGGGCTTCCGATGACATATGAACAGCACTTTCTAACGTCGGCACATTCCCTATGACACCTATCGCTTTCTCTGCATCTTGATCTTGTGGCAAGACAAAAATCCCAACCCTACCATCTTCTAAATCACGCTTTGCTAGCGGCACAAGCGCTGGCGTACCAGAATCTCTATAAATCCCTAAAGCAACAGAAACATCATGTAAAATAGCTTGTCGTTGTCCTAAGTTTGAGATTGTCACCATCGCATCAATTGTTTTCGGCCTTAAAATAAAGCCCATTCCATATTTCATAATTTCCTCTTGCCTTGCTGGCAATCCAATATTCATAATGTAAATATTATCAATATACAGCCCCGCTCCTTCAAAACGAAGTGGAACATGCTCGATATCAACAAGATCATGTAACCTTCTGCCAGACATTAATTTTTTCGCGATAATAAATGCGATTATAGCCATAATTACTCCAGCAATCCACGAATGGAACCCTATATACGCAAACGTCGTTGCAAACGACGTTAACATCGCCAAATAGTTTCGACTTTCAAAAACTAATGCAATCCCTTCAATATATGTATTTCCACGCGGTACGAGCTCATATCCATCTAATTGTTGAAGGGTATTTCTTTCCATATTACGCACATCACGAAACTGTGTTGCTGCTAATGTAAGAAATGTAATAGCAGAAAAATCTTTTTTCAAAATTGACGGAATCGCAATTGCTCCTAAAGCCGCTGCAATTAACCCCATCGCAACGTGAATAATTTTTCCGTGGAGCCTCGTCGGATATTGACGCGTATCTGTCCGGAGCATTAGCACTCTCGTTACTGTCCCCGCTATTACTCCGCATAAAATGGCCGGTGTATATTCAGTCATGTATTACCCTCGCCTTTCTTTTACGTGCTTTCCTCTTGAACTGTTCCATGTATACTGATGCTTTTGCAATCCAAAACAAAATTGCCATGAAAAATGTAGCAACGGCGACGATATCAAAAAACGCTAAACTTCCGTAATCATAAGGGAAATGTAGTTTTCGAAAAATAAGTGTCACTAACAATTCCCCCTGTAACATTCCTATATAAAGAGAACATAATCGTAATATGCGATCCTCATGCAATAAAACCGATGCATACACAAGAGCACCACTTACCAAAAACAACCTGTCCACCACAATCCAAATCGGATCATATACTTCTAACAAATGAAAACTTGTATATAACATTGCAATAATAAGTGCCGAAAGTAAGCTATATAATTTTTTCCAAATAGAATATAGTGCGATTCCTATAAAAGCAACAATACAAAGCAAAAGTGCATTTACTGATACCGTGAATGAAGCAATCGTTACATGTAACGGAGAGCAAATAATAAAAATCAATATACAAGCGCTTATCTTCCACCGCATAGAGTCCTTTTTCATAAAAAAAGTTACAACAATCCACCCTATCCAAGCTAAAAAATAAAAAGTACTCCCTTCCATCATTTCACCTCCTATGTTTTCCATTATGGGAACTTTTTATGAAAGTTAATCCACTTTCTTCGCGCATAGTTTTTTCATATAACAGCAACACTTTTAATAAGGAGGTGCTATTCATTATGGGTAAAGATCGTCAAGAACGAAAACTAAGAGAATCACGACGCGTTGAATCTGATCGTGACCAATCACTACAATATCCGGGTGCAACTGGACTGGATACACCAGAGCAAGCCCGAAAACAAAATCAGCACTAATGAACACAAAAAGACGGTTTCGATATTGTACGAAACCGTCTTTTACATAATTATTTTAATGATTTTTACTTATATCAAAATAATATTTAACATCCGAATTTTTCTATGGTTTATTTTTATCTCCACCTATTTTTCCTTTACGAAATTAAACCCTCCCTAATAATTCAGTAGCAAACTATCTACATTTTCCAGCCTCTTTTTCAGTCGCAACTTGCACAAGATAGTGTTTATATAGGAATAATTTTATTTTGATAGAATATTAATTCCATTCCTCACTTTATATTACTAAAACGAACAAAAAACAAAAAAATCAACCAAACGGTTGATTTTTTTATCTTCTACTATAATGCGTCGTATCAATACCACGCTGCGTTAACCAATGATACGTTTCGCCCTTTACAACAAGAGGTACAGCCTGTAACTCTTCTATCGTCTTTGCACCAAGAGCTGTCATAATAAATTTCAAATCTGTATGTAAAAGATCAATTTCATCCACTAACTTCTCGATACCATCTTGCATTAAAATACGTAAAAAGTATCCAGCAAACGCAGTTGTATTCGCCCCTAATGCGATTGCTTTCGCTACGTCAAGCGCTGTTTGTATACCCCCAGATGCAATAAAAGAGAGGTTATTATTTGTAGAGGTTGCTTCAATAATCGAGGTTGCTGTTTGTATGCCCCAGTTATTAAAATAAGAAAGCATTCGCTGTCTTCTTTCATTTTCAACAGCAGCAAAATTTGTACCACCTTGTCCACCAATATCAATTGCCGTTACACCTATGCTCGCTAGCTGTTGTATTGTTTCCTTACTCATCCCAAATCCAACTTCTTTCACAATGACAGGAACTTTACTATTTAATACAATTTTCTCAATGCGCTGAAGTACACCAGTAAAGTCACGGTCTCCTTCTGGCATCGTTAACTCTTGTATGACATTTAAATGAATTTGCAATGCATTCGCTTCAATCATATCAACGGCACGCTCTGCTTGTTCGATAGTTGCCTCACTACCTAAATTAGCAAAGAAAATACCATTTGGATTTACTTTTCTGATAATCGTATAAGAAGCAGCCTCACTTTCATCTTTTAACGCCGCCATTTGCGACCCTACAGCCATAGCAAGATTATGATGTTTCGCTACATATGCTAATTGCTCATTAATATGTAACGTTTTCTCTCCCCCACCACCAGTCATCGCATTGATAAAAATCGGCGAACTTAGTGAAAGTTCGCCGATTTTTGTTTCACATGTTATTGTGTCATAACTTGAATTTGGCAATCCTTGATGCACAAAATCAATATCATGAAATCCATGCGTACGAGACTGACCAGTAGAAAGAGCGTATTCAATATGATCTAATTTACGTTTTGCCCTTACCACTTGTACCCCTCTTTATTTCTTTAATTTTTTCAGTTGTTCACCAATAATATCACTTAATTGGAAAGTAGCAGAATCAGCATTTGGTTCATACTGACTGTAATCCTCAATTACATTATTTTCCTCAAGCGTTTCTTTTATACTTAAAGAAATACGTTTCTCTGCAACATGGACTTCAAGCACTTTCACTTTTACTTCTTGTCCCATTTCCAATACTTCATTTGGATTTTTCACGTGACGATTTGCAATTTGAGATACATGCACAAGACCTTCAACGCCAGGTAAAATTTCAACGAATGCACCGAATGTAACAAGACGTTTTACTACTCCCTCACGAATATCTCCAGCTTTTATTTCGCCAGCAACATTCTCCCAAGGTCCTGGCTGAGCTGCTTTAATTGATAAAGAAATACGTTGTGTATCAGCATCAACAGATAATACCTTTACCTTTACCTTTTGACCTTGCTCTAATACTTCAGAAGGTTGCTCTACACGTTCGTGTGAAATTTGTGAAATATGAACTAAACCGTCCACACCACCAACGTTAACGAAAGCACCAAAATCCGTTAATCGTTGCACTGTTCCTTCAACAACGTCTCCTTCTTTTAATGAAGAAATCGCTTCTTTTTTCTTAGAATCTAGTTCTAATTCTACTACTGCTTTATGCGAAAGGATTACACGATTTTTTTCGCGGTCTAATTCAACAATTTTCACGGCTAATGTTTTGCCTTTATAGTCAGTAAAATCTTCTACATAATGTACTTCTACAAGTGAAGCTGGGATAAAACCACGAACACCAAGGTCCACAACTAATCCACCATTCACGATATCTTTTACAGTAACATCAAACACATGACCAGAAGTAAATTTCTCCTGTAATTCTACCCATGCTTTTTCTGCATCAACAGCACGTTTAGATAAGACAAGATCATCTTCTTCTAATTTAATAATTTTCAATTCTAGTATTTGATCTAATTCTACAACATCGCTTGCTTTTTCAATATGAACGTTAGCTAATTCACTAATTGGAATTACGCCATCTGTTTTGTATCCAACATTTACAAGCACTTGTTTCTCTTCAACTTTCGTTACAGAACCTGTAACAACGTCACCAACTTGTAATTCTTTTGAATCCATAACTTCTTCATTCATTTTCTCTACCATGGAAATACCTCCCTACAGAATTGACAAAGCATTTTTTATGTATATACGAAATGAAAACATATGTTTTCATTTGCATGTTTAAGAATTTATCATCACATACTCAGTTTTCATACATTTCACTAGAAAATATATTAAACCTATATAAATAGTATACAGCAAAATCATCTTGAAGAAAGTATGTTTTGAAATATAATAGCGAATATATTCTGAAAGTTTTATCCTTCTTTTACTAACTTCTTACAAATCCGAGCATTTGTCAAGGAAAGAGACTCACAATTCACGCATCCTTTACATTTCTATATAAACAAAAAAAGAAAGAGGTTATCCCCTTTCTTTATTTTGCAAACACTCCTGAAACAATACTCATAATTTTTTGGACAACTTCTTCAATTGATAAAGAAGTTGTATCTAATTCCAATGCATCATCAGCTTTCTTTAGAGGAGAAACCTCGCGTTCTGAATCTAATTTATCACGCTGAGCAATTTCTTTTTTTAACTGCTCTAAATTAGAATCGAAACCTTTATTTATATTTTCTAAATGTCTTCTTTCTGCTCTTTCTTCAACAGAAGCAAGCATAAAGATCTTCACTTCAGCATCTGGTAACACATGTGTACCAATATCACGGCCATCCATTACAACGCCGCCTTTTTCCGCTAACTCTTGTTGACGACGCACCATTTCTTCACGAACAAGGCGATGTTTCGCCACAATAGATACTCGATTCGTCACCTCAGGTGTACGAATTACTTCAGAAACATCTTGTCCATTTAAAAATACAAGTTGTGTATTTTCTCCTTGCTGAAACTCAATATTTACATTCTTTACAACTTCCATTAACTTCTCTTCATTTTCAATGTCCACTTTTTGTTCAAGGGCTGCATATGTAATCGTGCGGTACATTGCGCCTGTATCAATATAAACGTAAGAAAGTTTCTTTGCCACAACTTTTGCAACCGTACTTTTTCCAGCAGCTGCTGGACCATCTATAGCAATTGAAATTCGTTTATCCATTGTAACACCTCATTTTTTCACTTATAAAACAAAACGAAAAGCAGGTATTCTCCTGCTTCTTCTCATTTGCTTCACGTCATTAAATCCTCAATTATTGTAGCATAATCCTTCATAGAAGAAAATGAAAACTACCTATTCACCTGTAAGATTTCTGCTTTGTTTTTTACCATGACACCTTCATAATAAACAATTTTAGATAAATATTTCACTGATGACTTATGTATAAATAACAATTGCACAACAGAAAGACAAATGAATTGTATTACTAATATACGAATAAAAATTTTCTCCATCTTTTTCAATGTAATTGCTCCCTCCTATCCTACATTTACACATTTCGTTTCGTGATTTTATACATCGTATATATAGCAGCTAACTTTATTGTCATTTCCGAGGCATACTTTTATACATTTCCATTGTCGAATTTACTCAAAACATGTTATGTTCTAAATGTATTTTTCAACTTGAAAGGGGTATAAGCATTGAAAAGAATCCTAGTTTTACACACAGGTGGAACAATTGCAATGGAGGAAGATAAAGAAACTGGGGTCGTACAACCAGGTGAAAAAAATCCTCTTTTAAAATTTATTCCTGATTTAGAAGGCGATGTTGATTTAATCGTTGAAGACGTGTTCCATCTACCATCTCCTCATATGACACCGAGCGAAATGTTACAATTACAAGTCATCATTGATGAAAAAGTAAAACAAGACAACATTCATGGCGTAGTCATTACGCATGGTACGGATACATTAGAAGAAACAGCCTATTTCTTAGATTTAACAGTGCAAGCAACTATTCCAATCGTTGTAACAGGTGCAATGCGTTCTAGTAATGAATTAGGTGCTGATGGTCTATATAACTTCTTATCGGCTGTAAAAGTAGCTAGCTGTAGTGAAGCTGCTGAAAAAGGTGTTTTAGTCGTATTAAACGACGAAATCCATTGCGCTACAAATGTAACGAAAACACATACAAGTAACGTGGCAACATTCCAGAGTCCACAGTATGGACCAATCGGTATGGTAACAAAGCGCGGCGTTGTATTCCATCACGCTTTAGTACACCATGAAACATATTCAGTAAATAAGGTTTCTAAAAACGTAGTTGTTCTAAAAGCATACGCTGGTATGGACGATACATTGTTAGCAGCAATTGAAAACCTTCCAGTAGACGGGATTGTTATTGAAGCACTTGGACAAGGTAATTTACCTCCAAGAACACTTCCTAGTCTAGAACGATTAATCGACAAAGGAATCCCTGTCGTATTAGTTTCTCGCTGTTTCAATGGCATCGTGCAAGATGTATATTCATATGAAGGTGGCGGCAAACAATTAAAAGATATGGGTATTGTATTCACATACGGTTTAAATGCTCAAAAAGCACGTATTAAATTATTAGTTGCATTAGAGAATACAAATTCTCATGAAACAATCCAAAATATGTTTATGCACAATTAAAAAGAAGCTGTCGAAGTTTATTTCGACAGCTTCTTTTTATATTTCCCTTGACGCAATGGTTTGCGCAATCGCATCCCCATGAAATCGACCGTTCTCAATAAATATTTCATTCGCATTATTTCCAGCAGCAATTACACCTGCAATGAAAATATTTTCAGCGTTCGTTTCCATTGTATCCTCTGCATAAATCGGACGTCCTGTTTCTACATCAATCCGAACACCCATCTTCGTTAAGAAACTATGATCAGGATGGTAACCAGTCATCGCAAATACAAAATCATTTTGGATTGTATATGCCTCATCATCGACTGTAAACGTTAATGTATGTTCAGTAATTTCTTTCACGTGAGCCCTGAAATGCATTTGAATTGTGCCGCTTCGTACTAACGCCTCAAACTCCGGCAAAATCCACGGCTTAATGCTTGGTGAATACTCACTTCCGCGATATAAAACCGTTACACGCGCACCGGTTTTAACAAGTTCTAACGCGGCATCTATACTCGAGTTTTTCCCACCTATAACTACTACATCTCGATCAAAATAAGGATGTCCCTCTTTAAAATAGTGAGCTACTTTCTTCAGTTCCTCGCCGGGAACATTCATATAATTTGGATTGT
This sequence comes from Bacillus sp. K2I17, assembly GCF_002209985.1. Lineage (NCBI taxonomy): Bacteria > Bacillati > Bacillota > Bacilli > Caryophanales > Bacillaceae > Bacillus > Bacillus sp. K2I17. The sequence goes on along the minus strand of NZ_NJGF01000007.1, from coordinate 97,269 downwards.
CATAATATCCAGTTGCTACAACAACATATTTCGCTATATATATTTCTGTACTTCCGTCACGCTTTGTTGTCTCAACATGAAAAACTTCTCCATCTTTTTGTACTTTTTCCACTCGCTCAAAAGCATTTACACGTACAGATTTACGCTTTACTACTTCACGATAATACGCAAGCGCTTGATTTCGAACTGGCTTACGATTTTCTGTAATAAAAGCTACATCACCAATTTCTAATTTTTCACTAGAAGAGAAAAATGTTTGATGAGTTGGATAATTATAAATCGCATTTACAATGTTGCCTTTTTCAATTACTAACGGATTTATCCCTACCTTTTGCAACGAAATTGCTGCTGCTAATCCGCACGGACCGCCTCCAATTATGATAGCTGTTTCTTTCTGCATACTCAGCTCACTCCTAGTCTTCTACCAATACGCTATTTATAAAAACAAGAAAAAACCTACTTACAGCAGTAGGCACCTATCTTTATTGTATTCATTTTTCATATATTTGTCATCTAAACGAAACGTACATCCGATAGACATCTGCTAAAAACTGCTGAAATTTAATACCTTGTTTCCCTAATACATTTTCAGGATCAATCTTTCTAGCTGGGTCAAGTGTTTTATGTGATACGATATCTTTCTTCGGATTCAAGCCGAAGTTTTGACATAAATACGCATGATACCACGTAAAACGGGTATATGCTTCCCAAAAGTTAACATCACCGCCATAACAAAGTTCCACTCCAATGGCAGCCTTATTAGCATCATAACCATATAAGTCATTATCTGTCGGCACACCATATCGAACGTGATAGGCAACTTCATTTATAGGAACAATTTCCAATATTGTTTTATCATCTATAAATGTATGTGCCGAAGCTTTCGGTTGTATTTCATTAAAATAATCCCGATTCCCTATCGCATTGCTACCAGGGTTCCCCGTATCATGACTTACAATAAACCTTACTTTAGAAAGAGGAATTCCCGGTCGTGAACTTCCATACCCAATATAGTTACGCTCTATAGGAAACATCGCCATTACTACCAACTCCCGCTTCAGAAGATTACCTTACTTCTTTATATATGTATTCGGTAGCAATGTCCTTATCGCATATTTCTTACGCGAAGAGAAAATCGAAAATATTTGATGTGAACACCATAAATAATAAAATACTTACAGCAACTCCATAAAAACCGTAAAACCAAACACAATCTTCTTTCGTATCTAAACCGAAAAATTTATTTACAGATTGTAATAATGTGCCGCGCTTACTTTGTTTGTTTCTTAATACTTCCACTCGTTCTACAACATCTGCTGGCATCATAAATCTTTGGTCTACTGTCATTTTCATCATTTATCTCTCCTTAAAATCATTTCCGTTTTGTTTATCTAAGGAAAGTATAGCACGTTTGTTCGTGTAGAACAAGCGTTCTTTTTTGTTTTTATTTTATTTTTCAACAATCCAAGTAAGAATTGAGATTACAAAAGCGATAATCGGCCCTACTACAACTGCACCAAATATTAAAAACAGTAGTCCTTCTCCGAACATCCGAACGTTACTTGTTTTTCGGGCTTTCATCGTTCTTGAGAGTTCTCCCTCTAACCTCTTAACCTTTTCTTCTAATTGTTCTACTCGTTCCATCATTTCATTTTCCATATACAACACCTCACACTAATACTTCAACAAAAAAACGTGATTCCCTCGAAAGGAATCACGTTTTCTCACGATATAATATTATACCCAACCTCTGAAGCGACTTGCTTCAGCCATTTTACGAACACCGACCATATACGCAGCTAAGCGCATGTTCACTTTACGAACTTGTGCTGTTTCATAAATAGAATCAAATGATCTTACCATTACTTTTTCTAAACGTTGTTCTACTTCTTCTTCAGTCCAGTAGTAACCTTGGTTATTTTGTACCCACTCAAAGTAAGATACTGTTACACCGCCAGCACTTGCTAATACGTCTGGAACAAGTAAAATTCCGCGATCTGTTAAAATTTTAGTTGCTTCTAATGTTGTTGGACCATTTGCAGCTTCAACAACGATTTTTGCTTTAATATTATTAGCATTTTCTTCTGTAATTTGGTTCTCAATTGCAGCTGGAACTAAAATGTCGCAATCAAGTTCTAACAATTCTTTGTTTGAAATTGTATTATTAAATAGTTTTGTTACTGTACCGAAGCTATCACGACGGTCTAATAAATAATCAATATCTAATCCGTTTGGATCATGCAATGCACCGTAAGCATCCGAGATTGCAATAACTTTCGCGCCTGCATCATGCATAAATTTAGCTAAGAAGCTACCAGCATTACCGAATCCTTGAACAACAACGCGTGCACCTTTAATATCAATGTCGCGTTTTTTTGCAGCTTCGCGAATACAAATTGTTACACCTTTCGCCGTTGCTGTTTCACGTCCATGTGATCCACCTAATACAAGTGGCTTACCTGTAATAAATCCTGGTGAATTAAATTCATCAATACGGCTATATTCATCCATCATCCATGCCATGATTTGAGAGTTTGTGAATACATCTGGAGCTGGAATATCTTTCGTCGGTCCTACGATTTGGCTAATTGCTCGTACATAACCGCGGCTTAATCTTTCTAACTCACGGAATGACATTTCACGTGGGTCACAGATAATTCCACCTTTACCTCCACCGTATGGTAAATCAACAATACCACATTTTAAACTCATCCAGATTGAAAGTGCTTTCACTTCATTTTCTGTTACATTCGGATGGAAGCGAATTCCACCTTTCGTTGGACCAACAGCATCATTATGTTGTGCACGATATCCTGTAAATATTTTAACAGTCCCGTCATCCATACGAACTGGTATTTTCACTGTCATCATACGAATTGGTTCTTTTAATAATTCATATACTTCGTTTGGATAACCCAATTTTTCTAATGCTTCACTAATAACAATTTGTGTCGAATTCAATAGTTCAAAATGTTGTTCCCTTTGTTGTTGTGTTTTTGTTTGAGTTCCCTTTTCGGCTACCATAGTAAGTAAACCCCCTGTAATTTCACTTGTTTAGTAAACCTTCATTGCCTAGTATACACCGTTAAATTTGGAATGCAATAGAAAACGCTAACAAATATATACAAACTATTTCCTGTTGCAAGCGTTTTCACTATCATTATAGTCCTTTTATTGCTTTTAGAAAAGTAAAATACTTAAATATTTAAATGTTTTTTATTTTACTTATATATAACAACTTAAGAAGATATTTTTAAGTATAGTAAAGAGCGCCCAAATATTTATGATTCCCGCTATACCATTAATTGTTTTGACATTTTCAGACCAACATTTTAGGTTTCTCCAAATAAAAAACAAAACCTTAGCTTTGTTATATTAGCTAAGGTTTTGTTTTTTCACAAAGTAATTGTGTATTTGTTCAATTGCTTGAGAAGCCATTAATTCTTTACCATACTCCATTAGACGATAAATAGTTGCTGTAGACGGATTACCATATTCCGCTAAAATAGCTATAAAATCTGCCTTCAGTAATTGAACCTGCTCCTCTTCTTCCATCCAAAGATAGAAACGCCCATCCCACGTATATAGTTTTCCGCCAGTTACATCAAGGTTATATAAACGATTCGACAGGTTAATTACGTCATCTAGTGTAGCAAACTCATAAAGTATATGCTCGCTTTCATCTAGAGTCACTTGCATTTCAATAAACTCGTCACGGAACTCATCATCTGTATCCACATCTTGATGTTCTTTCGTTACAATTACGACCATTCCTTGCGCTTGTAGAGAAAATACTTCAACTGCAATTGGACCATCCGCTTCAAACCCTAGTTCCTTATTTGCTTCTTGCATCATATCACGAAATAATTGCTGTACTTTCGGTGCATTTCTCCACAAATCTTCTTTCGTTAATCCTCGTTCAGATAAATCATCAAATGTTAAGAAAATTTTTATCTTATTGTAATTTAATCGTTCCAGCCTCATCTCATACCCTCCCTACGTAACCAATGAATATAATTTTTATTATATGAAATAGAAAATAGATGGTTCTTTTCGAACAACTATTCTAACATTTTTAACCAATCATCCCATTCTTCTTTCGTATCACCAATTAGGCATGTTTGAATGTTCAACTGATCTCGAGCACCTATTTCTCCTATAAACCCAACAGAAAGTTTCTCACTTTTTTCTTGCAACAAATTCATGTCCTTTATCGCGTTCTTAAGTTCTCGTTCCTCATCAAAAGAGACTACTACATATGTAGGTTGTATTTGCTCAACAGCTAACAAAATACCATCTTCCGCTAAGCTTGACCTAATATATATCACCTCATATCCTTTTAAGCGTAAATACGTTGAGAAAACAAACCCTTTCAACATATTATTTTCTAACACGACAACTTTGTGTATAGAAGAAAATGATGATGCATTATGATACACCATTCCTAGACGAGTTTGTAAAAATGATACGACATATTGGAATTGCACCATTGTAACTTCATTATTATTTTTTAACGTTAACAATTTATTTGACACTTGAAGAACAATACTTGCTATGACTTTTTCTGTTGCATAAATACTGAAAGCCTCGTTTAACAATGCAGAAGTTGTAATTTCATCAAATTTTAACAAAGCTTGCAGTAAATCGTCCACTAAAACAACTTCTCTATCGTAATGTATTTCTTTTTGAACATTACTCTGCAAACGATTCCCTTCTAATAATTGAACCGCTTGTCCAATCATCATGCCGGAAGAAACCTTGTCCATTAACCATTTCAAAATTTGAATATGCTCTTCTGTATATAATCGATGCCCCGCATGATTCCGCTTCGGGGCAATAATTTGATATCGTCTTTCCCATGCACGAAGCGTACTCGGCTGAATTCCAATTATATTCGAAACAGCTTTTATGTTATATTTCCCGTTTAGAGTTGGCATCATTTCCCTCCGCATAACGTAATAATATGTGTTTGAGCAGGTGCTCGGAAGCGAAGTGGAATCAACGTTGTTCCATACCCATTACTAACAAAAAGAGTCATATTTGAATGCTTATATACGCCACCTTTTAAATATTTTTTAGATGGGAATAATCGAATCTGTCCTCCATGTGTATGTCCACTTAACACAAGTGAAATTTGTTCTTTTCCAGACATTTTATTTATTATATCAGGGTTATGGCTAATTAATATGCGAAAACCATCTTCTTTGCAATCAGCCAAAGCTAAATCTAAACGATCACGCTTCAAACCAACATCATCTACACCGAGCAAACAAATTTTTTCTCCTAGTTCAGACTCAAATACAACTCTTGTATTATCTAAAACTTTCACATTATTTTCTAATAACAAAGCATCTAATTCATGATATTCAATCTCATAATCATTATTTCCCCACACAAAATATACAGGAGCTATCGCTCTTAACTTTTGTATATTTGCAGAAATTTTCGATAAAGGGACGCCTCTTTCCGCTAAATCACCGCCAATAATTACAAGGTCTACTTTTCCTTTTACTTGTTCAATTAATGAACTTGAAATGACCCTTCTATGAATATCAGAAATAAAAAACACCTTTACTTTTTGAAAACTTTTCGGAAATTCTTCAAAAAGTAAAGTATGTTCTAACACAGTATTACGCATCGCTTCTGTATACATTACCATTACAAGAAGAAATATAATACCAATACATATGAGAGCACTTAATAAGATAATCCATATCATATATTTTTCACTCCCTTCCGCATAAAGATAATCCTCAGTTTTTATAGTAGGTATGCTACTAGCTATCCTGTTTTGCGGACTTATCTTTTATCGGAATTTTTATTTCTTGACCTACATTCACTTCATCTTCTTGTAAATCATTATACTTTTTAATCACTTCAATCCCAGTTTCATCTGAAAAATATTGCTTCGCTATACTTTCTAAAGTTTCTCCTTCTTTTACCGTATGCGTTACTACTTTCTCAGATGTTGCCTCAGACTCAGATTTAGCTGAATCAAAGAAAATGACCTCAAACGCACTTTTCCCAGCGTTATTACCATCACTTTTCACCTGAATATATTTATCTGTATACCATAAGATACTAATTGGTAGTAATATGAATAGAAATGTTAAAACTCGGACGAAAATATGATTCATTTTAAACTTTTCTTTTTTCTCTTTATTTCTATGAATTTCACTACGCGGCGGTAAACTTTCTTTTTCTTCCACTCGCTCAACTTCTAATTCCTCTTCGAAATCAGGAATTCGTTTTCTCATGTTGTTCACCACCACCTTCCATTTATTTTCTTAATTGGAGTCCCATTATAAAATCAACAAGAAAGTGTGCAAAGATTGTTATAAATAAATTTCCTGTCCATTCAAACACATAACCAAAGACAAAACTAATGAAACAGACGAAACAAAACAAAAATGGCTTTGTTATATACCGAATATGTAACACTGCAAATACTAAACTCGCTATTACAATTCCAAAGTGCGTCTGCACTACACCTCTAAATAAAAATTCTTCTGCAAAGCCGATAATGAACGTAATAACGAGTAGGTGCATAACTGACATTCCTTGAAACATCTTATCGTTAATACCACCATCATCAAACCAAGACTCTGGAAATACTCGCATTGCAACATAATCTAATAACACAATACCAATCGCCAACAAGCCACCTATTATAAGTATAGACACCGGTTCCCACTTCCACAGACTATACACCGATTTTATATCTCGGAATAATACATATGCTAGTAAACAACCGATACCGATAATAATGAACTGTGTGATATACAGATTCAGCCTTATTTCTTTCGGACTCATATCTTCAATATTATGCCTTTGAATGTTCATCATTCCCCCATCTTTTCTAGACCGAAAAGCTTTTGTAACTCTGTTTCCCAATTATAGTCGAAATCCGATTGTTGCGCTTGTCTTTTTTTATAATCTATTTTTGTAATACCACAATAGTCACAGCAATTTTTCAACTCGTTCTCTTTTCTATAACCAAACTGTTGTAACAAATATTCACGCCTACATTCTTTCACTTGTATCCACGATTTCATGTTTTCTAGCTCACTATATTTATTACGTAGCCTTATTTCTACTTCAACTATTAATCTGTTCATAATTTCATCTGACAAGCTCTCTAATTTTAATTTTCGCTGTTGTATGATTCCAAGCTGTTCAAGATGATAGCGGATGAAACGCCAATATTGTTCATTAAATCTTGCTGCATTATAACAAATTTCTTCTACCTCTTCTATTGGTAATTCTTTCGTTTGAAACATTCTTTCTTGTAGTAAAGAGAATAAAAATTGTATTTGCGACTGACTTGGCAATTCATCTTCAATTATTGAAATTGGTAAATCGTGATCTAACGGACTACATAGTAAGATAGCTATACTCGGTTCACCATCTCTTCCAGCTCTTCCGATTTCTTGTAAATAGGAAGCTATATTAGTCGGATAATGAAAATGAATAATATAGCTCGTATTCGACTTATTTACTCCCATACCAAAAGCACTTGTACATATTACAAGCTGCAACTGGTCATTCATAAACTGCTGTTGAATTAACATACGCTCTTCATGTTCCATACCACCATGATAAAAAGCGACACCAGTCACGCCTTTTCCTCTTAAATACTCCGTTAAACGTTCTGTCCACGCTCTGCTTGAACAATATACAATCCCTGGCCCTTGTAAATACATCACCTGGTTCAAAAGCGCTTCTTTCTTCTCTTCTATCGTCTCCACAAATTGTACTTCCATCGCAATATTTGGACGATCAATAGAGTATACATGCTGCGTCACTTTCTTCAAATCTAAACTCTCTGCTATATCTCGGAGTACATCTTTTGTCGCTGTTGCCGTTAATGCTAGCACCGTAGGAGACCCGATATTTTCAATGACTACATTTAGTTTTTTATAGTCTGGCCTAAAATCATAACCCCATTGTGAAATACAATGAGCCTCATCCACAACAAATAATGAAATATGAACTTTCTTCAATTCTCTTATTAACACTTCCGACTGCAACATCTCTGGTGAAACAAAAATAAATTTATATGAAGCTAATTTTTTCATCGCTTCTCTTTTTTCATGTAATGTCCGAAAACTATTAAGTGCTATTACTCGGTTTTTCACAACATACTTTAATTGTGTAACTTGATCTTCCATCAAAGATAATAATGGTGATACAACAAGCACGGTTCCTTCTTGCATTAGCCCTGGAAGTTGATAGCACATAGACTTCCCTCTTCCAGTCGGGAGCATTGCTATAACATCTTTTCCTTCTAATAAATCTGTAATTACCCCTTTTTGCCCTGTACGAAATTCAGAATATCCAAACCATCTATATAAATATTCCTCAAGCTTCATTTATACCCTCCATCCGCGCCAATACAAGACGAACTTCAAAATAAGAGATACCCTCTCCAACCGCTTGTTTCAACTCACGCAACTTACGTGTTTGTAATGCCTCAATTACTTTTGTTACTTTATCTATTTTGTCTTTTTCCATAAACATCTCGATTGAAAACTCTTTTTCCCGCAAAGCAATTTCAACAAAATGATCTTCTATCGTTGCAACCTTTAAATTTCTAATTGTCGCTATTTCATCTAAAGAGCGTCCTTGTCTCCAAAAATTATATGTTTTTTTCGTTGATAAACTAAATAATTCAGCTCTCTCATTTGGATAAGAGATAATCTCAGCCAATAGCGGAAATTCATTTTCTTTATCGTGAACTTCTTGTATAAAGAAGTGAATCGTACCCCAAAATAAAAAATACACCCGGAATATATCTTGTTTCGTAATTTCCGCTAATTGCTGCAATGTACAACCGATACGTTCATATCCTGTTAATCTATATGTTACAATCGTCGCTTCTACTACATCACCTTTTCCTAAAAGATTATGTATTTCTTTCCATAATCTTTTAGCCAATTCACTTCGCCTATATGGTATACCTGTTAAAAAGCGTTTTACCCACATCATTATTTCTGTATCTTGTTGAATGGGAATAAATTTCGTATTATTCTGTTGTAAATTAGATATAGTTTGAATAATTAATGATAAACGTTTCCAAAATGTTTCACCTAATTCACCATAGTGTAAACTATGTAAATGCGCGGGAAAAGCATACACTTCCTCCCATGTATGTAACTGCATTTTACCTTTAGATGTTAACAAATATGTATTTTCATGTATTTCTCGAATCAAATCTGCTTGCAACAACTTTGCAACTTCACGATCATAGTCTGTTCTATTTAACGATTTATATATTCCAAACAAAAATGAAATTCGGAACATGTTTCCATCTTGTAACGTTTGCGAAGATCGTTTTCCTTTTAATAAATAATAAATAGAAGAAACGGTCCTTTCACCATTCAATTGTTTTAAACAATACAATAAAGTATATTGTAGTTGCATTACCGCTTCCACCTTTCAATCTAGCTTAATTACTTTTTAGTATGATTGCACTTACTCATTAAACTTATCATATCGGCACTATGTACTTGTATATAGTATATTGTACCAAACGAAATAACATTTACGTATTTTGAAAATCTTATGACATAATGCAAAAATTAGTTGACACTCTAATTGATAAGGATTATCATTATAATTTTATGTTGAAAAGTTTTAAAAACCGTTTTACAATAAGGTTATAATTTTTATGGCGAGCTTTTCACATACATATTATCAGGAGGGAAAAAAGATGGCAAAATATACAATCGTTGATAAAGATACTTGTATCGCATGTGGTGCTTGCGGCGCTGCTGCACCAGACATTTATGATTATGATGATGAAGGTATTGCATTTGTAACGTTAGACGATAACCAAGGTATCGTTGAAATTCCAGATGTATTAATTGAAGATATGATGGATGCATTCGAAGGTTGTCCAACTGACTCAATTAAAGTTGCTGATGAATCATTTGATGGCGACTCTTTAAAATTCGAATAGTCTTTTATTAACTTCAAAAAATATCCCTCATTCATATGAGGGATATTTTTTGTTTTCTATTTTCATTCTACTTAATAAAAAACCACTAATAGTTCCATACTACTAATGGTTTTATTTTATATTTTATGCATTTTTCATTTTTGCAAACACCCATACTTTCAGGCGTGAGAATAACGCTACAAATACAATTGTCACAACAATTCCTTTAATCAAATTAAATGGTAAGATTGCCGTTACAACCGTTGTTCTTATAGCCTCGCTAGACATAGCTGGTGAATTTAAAAACCAAGTGTAAGCTGGGAATATAATGATGTAATTTAATACACTCATAATGAGCGCCATTGTAATTGTCCCTAGCATTAATCCTGTCGTTAAACTCTTAACAGTACGATACTTTCTAAATAAGAAAGCTGCCGGTCCAATAAATAAACATCCTGCAATAAAGTTAGCAATTTCTCCAACTGGCACTCCCGTTAAACTCCCTTGAATTCCGTAATGTAAAATATTCTTTATCGCCTCTACAATTATCCCTGCAACTGGCCCGAAAATAATTGCTGCAATTAGAGCTGGTACATCACTAAAATCAATTTTTAAAAATGGCGGAAGCCCTGGAAACGGGAAATCCAACATCATCAGTAAATATGCAATACTACTTAGCATCGCTACACTCACCATCTGCACTACACTGTTTTTTTGTTTCATCTTTCTCTCTCCTTTTCCATCGATCTTCTCATGGAAAGTGGAAAGGTTCTGCTATGCCTACTTTTTCATAGAACGAAAAAACCCTTTGTGTTTTACACAAAGGGAGAATTTAAGGCACATCAAACAGACGTTCAAATCCATATCTTTTTTGAACGCTTGAACCTCCATCTTCTCCCATCCAGACTATACTGTCGGCTTTGGAATCACACCAAATCCTGCCTTAACGGCTCGCGGGCTTAGAACAAAATCACATATAGTTCATCACCGCCGGTCGGGATTTTCACCCTGCCCCGAAGATAGACCGATATTCTATTTTCCACTTTATTATACAACAACATAATCGTATTGTGAACAAAAAAAGTGTAACTTATTAAAAATAAGTTATTAATTTTATATAATTAAAACCAATCACTATATTTTACAATACACCCCAGATTTTTTAGTATTCGGCATTTCCCCTATGAATCCCCTAGTCATATATAATGAAAAGTGATAAGATGTTGAATTGTTAAGATAAGAACATTTTCTGGATTATGGAGGAAATGTCATGAAAAAAGAAAAGAGACACTCTATTCGAGAAGCAATGAAAAAAAACTTAAGAAAAGAATACTTTTACTTAAAAAAAGAATTACTTTTCTACTGTCCAATTGATTTAGGCACATTCTCAAGCGAGACATACTATGCTGCTTTCGATGAAGATGGCATCAGTATTTATCAGTATGATAAAAAAACAGAGAGTAAATTAAAACTGTGTGAGCGTCACCCATGGAAAAGTTGGAATAAAGTGAAGGTGGATCATTATTTGACAACTTCTCAATTTATTTTTCAAGGTGAGCGAAACTGGATATTATCCCTTTTCCAAAAAGGAAAAGAAGCTCAAAAAATAATTGAAGAGCACACATCTTTACAAACTGAAGTTGTTTCCCGCTCCTTCTTGAAAAAACTTCCAGGGTTCCGTTCTAATGCACCGTTGAATAAATACATCGGCAGCATTTGCTACACTGCACTTATTGCATTTTTATTAAAATGGATGATTCCATTTCAAGCACCACAAATCGCCCTGTACTCCATTTCAATCGGTTGTATGCTTCTTGGTTTACTTTGTTTGACAATCGGTTTAATTGAACCGACTATTGTACTATTTCGAACGAACGAAAAAACAAGAACGAAAGTATTTTACTTATATAGCTACTTAGCTATTTCTGGATTTATATGTGTCTTTATTTTTTGGTAAAAAAAGAGCTAGTTTAACTAGCTCTTTTTTTACTTTACGTATAATTGTTGATTTGGATAAATCCTATCTTGCTGCAGTCCATTTTTATCTTTAACTTCCTTAACTGACATACTAAATTTCCGTGCAATACTAACTAAAGTGTCCCCTTTTTGGACGACATATAAGGATGAGGAAACAACTTCATTTCTCTGTTCATTTAGAACAAGCAATGGATTCATCGCATTCTTTTTCGCCATCGTCCATCTTCCTTGATGAACTTCTAAATGTAAGTGTGCACCTCTCGATTCTCCTGTATTTCCTACTTCTCCAATTATTTCTCCTTTTGAAATATAATCCCCTTGAACTACATATCTCTTATTTAAATGCGCATACACGGCCTCATATTCTCCATGTTTAATAAATACAACGTTTCCATAACTACTTGAATAGTAAGACTTTGTTACCTTACCTTCTTGAATAGCTGCCACAGGCGTGCCAATCGGTGCCGCTATATCTATACCGTAGTGTTTTCCATGCCTTGTCCCAAAATAATCACTTATCTGCCCTTCAACAGGCCATGTCCATTGATTTCCCTCTGCGTACACATGTAATTGAGAAAAAAACAATACCGTCAATAACATGACGCCACATTTTAACACTTTCATATACATCCTCCGTTTTCTAATTAACACCATACCTTCTCTTATTTTGGTATATTACAGAAAAAAGTATACAAAAAAAGAAAGTGAATCACTCCACTTCCTTCTCGTTTTTATCACGAAAAACGATTGCACTGCGATTATACTCCACATCTTTTACTTGTAATCGAGCGTTTATTACTCTAGCTACCGCAAACAAATAATCAGATAATCTATTTACATACTTTAGAACAACTTCATTTATTTTCCCTTCTTTTTGCAAGGACACTACACATCGTTCTGCTCGCCTTACAACTGTACGTGCAATATGAATAGCAGCTGCCGCTTCGCTTCCACCTGGTAAAATAAAACGCTCTAACGGCGGTGCTTCTTCTATATACGAATCAATCCTTCTTTCTAAGCTTTCAACCATTTCAACCGTTACTTTATAAGGAATTTTCCCCTCTACTATCGCCAAGTCTCCCCCGCAATCAAATAGTTCATGTTGAATATTTTCAAGTTCATTGTAAATATCTCCAAAAGATCCGCCTTGTAGCTTAGTCATTGCATATCCAATATGAGAATTCGCCTCATCTATCGTGCCATATGCTTCAACTCGGATATTATCTTTATCCACTCTGCCGCCTATTACACTTGTTGTCCCTTTATCTCCTGTTTTCGTATATAATTTCATCGCTTCACGACACCCCTCTTGCTATTCTTCATTCGACTAAGATAGAAAAAAAGTTCTACTATTATTTATTTAATTGATTTTACAAAAAAATAAAAAACAGTAGAACTTTATTCATTATCAACTTTAAAAACGTATATCTAAATTATACGATTCGGTAAATATACAGAGAATGTAGTTCCCTCTCCAACAACACTTGAAACAGCAATTTTACCATCATGGCCTTGCACAATATTTTTTGCAATCGCAAGCCCGAGCCCCGTTCCACCTTTTTTCCCACGTGTTCTTGCTTTATCAGCTTTGTAGAAACGATCAAATAAAAATGGAATATCTTCTTCTGGAATACCAGCGCCCGAATCTTGTACTTCAAAAGTAAGACCATTATTTTTCGTATTAATTACAAGCGTTACATGTCCGCCTGCATTCGTATGACGAATTGCGTTATCAATTAAATTCGTCAATACTTGTTCCATACGATCTGCATCAAACGGGTATTGTTCAATTGGATTCTGGAAATCAACCGTTAATGCGACTTCTTTATCCTTTGCAATTCCTTGGAATTTACGACCTATTTTTTCAACGAAAGGATGAATATCAACTTCACCTATATGTAACTCTACATTACCACTTTCCATACGCGCTAAATCTAATAGTTCATTTACAAGTTTACCTAAACGAACGGATTCATCATAAATAATTTGAACAAACTCATTAATTTCTTCTTTCGTTTGCACAATATCATCTAAAATCGCTTCACTATACCCTTGAAGCATTACCATCGGTGTACGAAGTTCATGTGATACGTTCGCAATAAAGTCTTGACGCATCTTCTCAAGACGGCGCTCTTCCGTCATATCACGTAATACAGCTACAGCACCACGAATTTTCGTTTGATTGTAAAGCGGCGTCATAAGAACTACATAGTTCCCTTTTTGTAAATTAATTTCAACCACTTGTTGTTGTTCACTTTCTACAACGAGATGGAATAGTTCAACAAGTTCAGAAGGTAGTTTTTTACTGAGCTCTACTTCCTTTTCCTCTTGCCAAACTTGTAAGAAATGTTCAGCCGGCGGATTAATTACAACGACTTCACCTTCTTGATTTAACGTAATAACCCCATCTGCCATACTACTTAAAATACTAGCTAACTGTTCTTTTTCTTGCTGCAGGGCATTCATATTAAACTTCAACTGTTTCCCCATTTGATTTAAGGCCGTTGCAAGCTCACCAATCTCATCCTGAGATACCATAGGTGCTTTCGCATCAAACTTCCCACGCGCGACCTCAAAAGCAACCTCACGCATTTTACGGAGTGGTGCTGTAATTCGAGTAGATAAGAAGAATGCAAAGAACGTTGTTAATATAATCGCAATCCCTGCTGATAAGAATATAAAATCAGTCGTTCTCTCCATACCTTGTATCGGTACTTGTAAAGATTCGTATACGAACACTGCACTTTGATTTTTTGAATGCACTGGTTTTCCGACAATCATAATATCATTTTCAGTGTTTTTATTCTTTCTACTATTAGAGGCTTTTCTAATGTTATTCTTAATTTCTTTTTTGTCTGTAAAAACAGCCGCTAATTCTTTGTCTTCTTTCAAATCATCCATTGTAAGAGTGACTAATCCTTCTTGTTTCGGCGAAGAAGATATTTCTTTACCATCTTCTACAATAATGATCCTTGAAAGTGGATCAGAGAATTTGTACGCGATATTCTCAATCGTTTTTACATCGGCACCTTCCTCAATTAACTCTGAAACACTTGTTGCAACTTTTTGAAGCCTAGCTTCACTCATATCAACATAATATGTTCTAAAAAACTGTGAAAGTAAAATCGCAACAAATCCGAGCACAAACGAAACGAGAAGTAATATAGTCATCCATAACTTCCCTACTACACTTCTCCAAAGCATCAGTCGTTCACAACCTCAAATTTGTAACCTACGCCCCAAACGGTAACAATCATCTTCGCAGCATCTGGTGATTTTTTGCTTAACTTCTCACGTAAACGCTTTACATGCGTATCAACTGTACGTAAATCTCCGAAGAATTCATATTGCCATACTTCTTTTAACAATTGCTCACGATCAAATACCTTATCAGGCGCTTTCGCTAAGAATAATAGTAATTCGTACTCTTTCGGTGTTAAGTTTACTTCATTACCATCTGCTGTAACACGGTGTGCATCATTATCAATTGTTAAATGAGGGAACACAGTAACATCTTTTGTCGTTGTATCTTGTGTAAAGAACGTTGTTGGTACAGAACGGCGTAAGACCGCTTTCACACGAAGCACTACTTCACGTGGGCTAAATGGTTTCACAATATAATCATCAGTTCCTACCTCAAACCCTTGTACTCGGTTTACTTCTTCACCTTTTGCCGTCAACATAATAATTGGCGTCGCTTTCTTCTCACGAACCCCTTTACACACTTCAATACCATCTTTACCTGGCATCATAAGATCTAATAGGATTAAATCGTAATCATTTTGTAACGCCATTTCTAAAGCTGTATCACCATTGTCCGCTTCTTCAATTGTGTATTGTTCTCTTTCTAAATACATTTTCAACAAACGACGAATACGATCCTCATCGTCTACAATTAAAATTCTTGATTCATTTTCCATTTCTACCCGTTGCGTACTTTTACCACAACGGTTTACACCTACCCTTCTACACTAGTATGTTGCGCTATTCTCGTTTATTTAAGCAATCTTCTAAATGTTTCACTTCCCATATTATGCTTCACAAGAATAATAAAGTTTGTTCAATTTTTTTCCAAAACTATGTATTTTTTTTGAACAGGATATAATGTCCTCGACATCATTTTACAAAATCAACCGCTACTTTGTCATGTTTTTCTCAAAAAAGAAGAAAAGTTGACAAAAATAAAATAGGAAAGTGACATTCACTCTCCTATTTTATTTCTCTATGCGTATGAATGTAAACCCGCGATAATTAAGTTTACTACAATAAAGTTAAACATAATGATTGCAAAACCAATTACCGCTAACCACGCTGACTTCTCTCCGTGCCACCCTTTTGATAAGCGTAAATGTAATACCGCCGCATAAAAGAGCCAAGTAATAAGCGCCCAAACCTCTTTTGGATCCCAACCCCAAAAACGTGTCCACGCTATTTGAGCCCAAATCATGGCAAAAATTAATGCACCTAATGTGAAAACCGGGAATCCAATTGCAATAGAACGATATCCGATTTCATCCAGTAAATCACTATTTGTATTCTTTACTAACGGCTGAAGTGCTGCCGATACTCGTTTGCGTAAAACAAGTCTTAATACAATATAAAGTAATGTCCCAACTAACACTGACCAAATAACAGTATTTAATTTTTTCGCATTTACAATCGCTGGAACTTCAACTGTCGGTTCTAATTTATTTTCTGTCAATAACTTTCCTTCGTGCGGTCCTACTAAAGCTGGAAGATTGTACTTCATTTCCACTTGTTGTTCATTTTTATCAACCCATTGAAACTTCGCTTCATATTTCATACTAGAAAATAACGTTGTCACTCCAATAAAACCAACTGTACAAACAAGTGTGAACACTACCGTTTCTAACCAAAATGTACGTTTGCTTCTCGTTGATTGGTCTACATTTTTCAATAAATACATAACGCCCGTAATAAAACTAATTGCTAAAATTGCTTGTCCTGCTGCTGCAGTCGTCACGTGAATATGCAACCAATTACTTTTTAAAGAAGGAATAAGCGGAGATATTTCCCTCGGAAACATACTTGCATAGGCAATTAATAAAAGTGCAACTGGTAATGCAAAAAGTCCGATTATACTTACGCGATACATAAAATACATGACAATAAATGCTCCGACAAGCATCATGCCGAAAAATGTACCGAATTCAAAAAAGTTACTAACTGGTGCATGTCCTGATGCAATCCATCTTGTAACAAAATATACTGTTTGTGCAATAAACCCTAAAATTGTAATCGTTATTCCTATATTTGCCCATTTATGACCTTTTTCTTTAATTGCTCCCCCGAAAAATAGAGTTGCAATTAAATATAAAATAAATGCGGTAAAGAGAAAGTTACTACTTATTTGCACCATATCGTTTCCCCACCTTAACTAATTTTTTTATCCACTACTTTATCGCTTGGCTGCGGAATTGCCGTACCTTCTAGTACTCTTTCAATATCTTTCTTTAAACCGAACCAATTTTTATTCGTGTGTCCTGCAATCCACCATTCATCATTAACGCGTTGTATCCAAATACGACGATGATTCCAATACATCCCTTGAATGACACCAACCATAAATATAAATCCTCCAATACCGAGAATCCAAAGCGTTAAATCTTTCCTTACAGTAAGTGCTGTTGCATTTTGCATTTCCACACCTGCAAACGACATTTTATATTTATTATTTCCATCAGGTTCTATATTTTGCTGAATACCAACAAAACTCACTTCACCATCTGGTGTTTCAGGCGTAAACATTTTAAACACAAATGCAGGGTTGTTTGGTAATTTCGTTTTCGTATTTGGTCTTCCACTCTCATCAAAATAAAAGTCAGGGAAATAGCTTAATAGTTCTAAAGAATAACCATTTCCTAAATCATATTTTTCTGTAGGGTTCGTTAAATCAACTTTGATCGGTCCCCACTTTTGATTATTTTCTTTGTTTTGCAAATGGAATGACATGCTTTTAAATTCACTTTCTTTGTAATCCACTTGATATATAGCAAATTGATCAAATTTCAGCGGTTCATTCACTCGAATTTCCGCTTCTTTTACTTTTTCTAATTTCGGTTTTTGTCCTGCTATATTTTCGCCGACCGCTTTATATAATACAGCATTCGTTTGGAAGTTTTTCGCAATCATTTTATCGCCTACACGATCAATCGCTTCATCAAAAACTTCCTTGTCCTTACTTTTATCATAAACTTCCTTAATAAATTTCTCGTTTTTTAAATAGTATTGACCATCCGTTCCTGGTATTTCTTTCGTTTCACCGTCACGTAACCAAAGGGCTTCGTCTACGTACATACTCGGTAAAAAACGGAGCATTGCACCGAATAAAAAGATAATGAGACCAATATGATTCACATATGGACCCCAGCGTGAAAACCGTCCCTTTTCCGCCAAAATATTTCCGTCTTCCACTTTCACGTTATAGTTTCTTTTCTTTAAATTCTTTTGCACTCTTTCAAGATCACCATCTTGCGGTGTACCAGTACCGTATAATCTTTGTCTCTTTAAAAAGCTAGGGTGTCTTTTCACCCCTTGCTTCTTTAAAGCTTTATAAAGTGGAATGACACGGTCTAAGCTACATATCACAAGTGAAATACCAATTGAAGCAATTAAAATCATATACCACCATGAACCGTATAAATTATTAAATCCTAATTGATAGTATAATTGCCCTAAAAATCCGTATTCTTGCTTATAATATTCAGCTGGTGCAATTCCTGGAGTTATGTACATTTCTTGTGGAAAAATAGTTCCTATCGCTGATGCAGCTAAAGTGATTACAATGAGCCATACACCCACTTTTACAGAAGAGAAAAAGCTCCAAATTTTATCGACTATCGTTTTTGTTTGCGTGAGAGATCTCCGAGCACTCCCCTCATAGCGCATATCCAATAGTTTTATATTTTCATTGCTTTCAAATGGTTTCCCACATGCTTCACAAAAAACAGTTCCTATCGGATTAACGTGTCCACATTCACACTTAATTTCTTTCAACACTCTCACCGCCCCTATATCTATATGTACTATTGTATATTCTACCCTCAAGTTACCGCAATACTCAGAATTTTTAAATCAAAGACGCTATAGGTAAGCGCCTCGTATGTAAAGGCTTTCTTTATTACGGAGTAATTTTCTTTAAATACTCTTCCAATTGTTCTATCGTTTGTTCACCTTTAATCTCTTGAATCACCTTACCATCCTTATCAATCAAGAAGCTTGTTGGTAACGGTATTACTCCATACGTTTTTATAATTTCTCCACCTTTATCAATTGCGACTGGGAACTTAAGATCGTATTGTTTCACAAAATTCTTAACAGCAATATCCGTTTCATCTGCATCTAACGCAATAATTTCAACGCCTTTTTCTTTATACTTTGGATATAATTCGTTCATATAAGGCATTTCTTTTTCACACGGTTTACACCAAGTGCCCCAAAAGTTTAAAAATACACCTTTTCCCTTTAAATCTTTTAATTCAATTTTCTTTCCTTCTAAATCTGTTACAACAAAATTAGGTGCTTCTTTTCCGATTTGCATTTTCTCTTCTTTAGTGAAATATCCTTGATAAAGTGTAAATCCTACAGCACCGCATAAAATGAGTAGAATCATAACGCGAAATAATAAGCGATTTTTTTTCATATTGTCTCCCCTCTCTTCGACGAGTGATAAATATATGTATTTTTTAATAAATCACCAGCGGAGCATTCCACTGGTGAAAGTTTCACACTATCGATTAGCGCGGCTTTGTAGAAGCCAATGCACGTAATTGTTTCACCTCATGTGGTGACAATTCTCTCGCATCACCAGGTCGCAAGCTACCCACTTCTAAAAAGGCGTAGCGTTCACGCTTTAGTTTCACTACTTTACAATCTAACGCTTCAAACATGCGGCGTACTTGACGATTACGTCCTTCATGAATCGTTAATTGTACAATCGCAGTCTCTTTACGCTTGTCCCAAGAAATAATTTTCACTTGTGCTGGTGCTGTTTTCCCATCTTCTAATGCAACACCTCGTTCTAACATGCGAATTTTCTCACCTGTTAATGGCCCTTTAATTTTTGCAACATACGTTTTTTCAACTTTATATCTCGGATGCATTAATACATTTGCAAATTCCCCATCATTTGTCATCAATAATACGCCAGACGTATCATAATCTAAGCGTCCGATTGGGAATAAACGTTGTCTAATTTCAGGGAAAAAGTCTGTTACAACACTTCTTCCTTTATCATCTGATACACTTGAAATTACGCCAGTTGGTTTATATAGTAAAAAATAAACAGGTTCTTCTTTTTCAAGAGGGATGTTATTTACTTCTACTTTATCTTGAGGAGTTACTTTCGTTCCTAACTCCTTCACTATTTTTCCATTCACTTTTACTTTTCCTTGCTGAATTAATTCCTCAGCCTTTCTTCTCGATGCAATACCTGCTTGCGCAATCACTTTTTGTAATCGTTCCATTTCTTTTTTTCACCTCGAATTTATCTTACCTTACATTAGAAAGACTTGGCAACCGCATACGCTTGACGGCCATTCGCTTCATCTTACTTAAACAACATAGCGATGATAATAAACATATAAAGGGCAAATCATGTTTTTACCTTTTATTATTGTCCATATTCTTCATATTGCTCACAATAAAAGTTCATCATTTTGTCAAAAATACCACATAAAAAAACCACTATTAAGCAACACCTTAATAGTGGTCGTATACGTATTATAAGCGAAATAGCATAAAAAATGAATAGCCGCCTTACTTAAACATTAAAGAAACAAACACAATTGAACAAATAATCCCGATTAAATCGGCAAAAAGTCCTACTTTTAATGCATCTCCCATTTTTCTAATTCCAACAGCTCCGAAGTATACTGTTAAAATATAAAAAGTCGTATCTGTACTCCCTTGCATCGTAGAAGCCAATCTTCCAATAAACGAGTCTGGCCCATATGTGGCAATTAAATCGGTCGTAATACTTAAACCAGCAGAGCCTGAAATAGGGCGTATAAGTGCTAGTGGAACAATTTCTGCTGGGACATGAATTAAATCTAACATCGGCTTCATTACTGATATCATTGCATCTAACGCTCCAGACGCCCGAAAAATCGAAATAGATACAAGCATTCCAACCATAAACGGTAAAATAGAGATCGCAATTTGAATCCCTTCTTTTCCCCCCTCAACGAACGATTCATACGTCGGCACTTTCTTTATTGTGCCATATAAAAGGATAAAACCAATTACACAAGGGATTACCCATAATGATATCGTATTGACAATACTCATTTTTTCCGCCCCTTCCTACTCCTTCTTCGGTAAAAATAGCGGTCAATCCAAATCGCTCCGATCATAGAGAGTACTTGTGCAATGAATGTTACCCCAACAATTTCAGTAGGATTCGCTGATTCATACGTCATTCGAATCGAAATGACAGTAGTAGGAATTAAAGTAATCGCTGATGTATTTAACGCGAGAAACGTTACCATAGAACGGCTCGCCGAATCCTTCCCTCCATTTAACTCTTTCAATTGTTCCATCGCTTTAATACCAAGAGGGGTTGCTGCATTACCTAACCCAAAAAAGTTCGCCATCATATTCGATAAAATAAATCCCATTGACGGATGATCTTTCGGTATTTCTGGAAACAACCTTTTTACTATCGGCATAAAAAGTGACACTAACTTTTTTAACAACCCTGCTTCCTCTGCAATTTTCATTAAACCGAGCCAAAATACTAATACACTAATAAGTCCTATACAAATTGTTACTGCATCTTTTGCTCCGTCAAATACGGCTTTATTTATTGCTTCCATCGTTCCATTTATCATGGCATATACAATCCCTATGACTGCCATCGCTACCCATACGAGATTAACCATCGCTCCCAACACCTATCATATGAGAAAAAATTTCTTTCACATTATTCCAATACATTCCCGTTGTAGCTACTAACTTTCGTTTACTATAAAATAAATTCCGTTCTCCAACTTTCTCATTGCCAACATAAATTTCCGTCTTCCCAACCTTTACTCCATCTTTAAGTTTTGCACTTTTATCAAGTTCAACTTTTAATACGACATTCTTTCTTTCCTGCTCAGTTAATGGCACCGCAAAACTATTTTTTGTATATACATGATTGGCATATTTCTTTTCAGTTATTTCAGCAAGAGCTCCTTGTCCTACAACGTTCGTTTGCTTGAAACGTTCAAAACCTTTATCAAATAAATTCATATGATCATCCCAATCACTAGAAGCGCTCAAAGTTACGACAATTAGATCTAGTCCATCTTTTGATGCTGTTGTAACAAGTGTCCGTCCTGCTTTCTTCGTAAAACCTGTTTTTCCTCCTGTCGCAAATTCATAATAAGATGTCACGAGTTTATGTTTGTTTTTCCACGGATAATCCCACGAATCTGATTTATACGTTTTTGTCCCAAAAATCTTCTTAAAGGTTTCGTTCCCCATTGCATACTTTGTTAAAAGTGCCATATCATAGGCTGATGAATAATGGGATCCATCTCCATCCAAACCATGTGGGTTTGAAAAGTGAGTATCTTTCATTCCAATTTGTTTCGCCTTTTCATTCATTAAATATACGAACCCTTCTATACTTCCTCCTACATTTTCAGCAATTACTTGTGCTGCATCATTACCAGATCTAAGCATGAGTCCGTATACTAAATCCTCTAACTTCACTTTCTGTCCAGGCTTTAAATAAATTGCTGATCCTTCTACTCTCACCGCTTCATTACTAACCGATACCATTTCTTTCATTTTTCCTGATTCAGCAGCTAACAAGGCTGTCATAATTTTTGTTATACTAGCAATTTTTTGTGGCTCATGTTCTGCTTTTCCGTATAATACACGACCGGACTGTTGCTCCATTAATACAGCATTTCGAGCACTGACATTACTGTTCATCTTTGCATATGTAGGAATTGGTATAACGCTTGCGTACATAATAAGAAGCGTGATTATTACACAAATTCGTCTCATATTTCCCCCACGTCCTTTTGGCACTTTTTGTACAAGTGTATGCTTGGCCTTTTAAAATATGAACGAAATCTCTTTCTCCTTCTAATAAAAAAGACGCAGAGAACCTGCGTCTAATACGGTGTCCATTCAATTTGTTTCGCACTTTCAAATCTTTTTTCTACATCAGGCCAATTTACAACATTCCACCAGTTTTTAATATATTCATCTTTTCGATTTTGGTATTGTAAATAATACGCATGTTCCCACACGTCTAGCACGAGGAGCGGTATCGTATCCCATTGTGTAAATAATTGATGAAGTGTACTCTGCAAAATTTCTAATCTTCCGGATCGTGGTACCCAAACGAGAAGCGCCCAGCCTGATCCTTCCACTTTAGAAGCTGCTTCTGTGAAATGTTTTTGAAAACGTAAAAAACTCCCAAAATCTTGTTCAATCTGTTGTGAAAGAGCCCCTCTTGGACTTCCGCCACCATCTTTTTTCATGTTATTCCAAAATATCGTGTGTAAGTAATGACCTGATCCATGAAAAGCCGCTTCTCTTTCCCAATGCTTAATTAAATCAAATTGATTTGTTTTTCTCGCTTCTTCCATCATTTTCTCTGCCTTATTTAACCCTTCCACGTAACTGCGATGATGTTTATCATGGTGTAACATCATAATTTCTCTAGAAATATACGGTTCTAACGCATTATACGGATAAGGTAATGGTGGAAGTGTATGCCCTCCAATTGGAACAGCTCGTTCACTATCCCCTCTTTCATATAGTTCATATTCCTCTTCTCCTTGCACGAATACTTCCTGCAAATGATGCTGAATATGTTCTACATCATCACTTATTTCATACATAAACTCTGCATCTGTATCATACTCATGCTCTTTCATACGATCTAATAACGTTTGAATTTTATAAGCAAGCATATGGACATCATACACTTCCATTGCACGGCTATCTAATACGTGAAGAACACTTTCACACCAGCTTTCTACTTCATGAAAGTAATCTGTAAATACACCTTGCTGACTCATGTTACACCTCCTTAATGCTATCCCCATAAATATATTCAAAGGAAATCCCTTATATAACTTTACAAAAGGAAAAGAAGCTAAGTCCCCTTAGCTTCTTTTTCGCAATTAATATTTGTGTAACATCTTTGTTTGGTAATCCGTCTCATAATATTCTAGTTCTTCACGCATCAATTGAAATTTTCCTTCTAAACTCTTCATCACTTGCTCTATAGATGCTGGTGGCGTTTGTTGAAAAACGATGGAGTTTTTCCCTGTATAGGCAGACCGACTATTTTCATACCAATGATCACTCTTTGGTGAGAAAAACTCTGCAATTACTTGATGATAAATTTTATATAAAATTTTCTCAGCTGCTGTTTTTCGAAATGGCTGGCTATTTAACAAAACAAAACATGCATCATGTCCTTCTTCACAAAAAACGAGAAGACGTCTTATTGATGCTAATAACCCTTTATAATATTGCTCGTTCCCTGCTGGTTTTTCTTCTAATAAAGAAGGCAACGTATGATAATTTACATAATTGGTTATTAAAGTAATAACATCTTCTAAAAACATAGAAACTTGTTCTGTTTGATTTTCAACCATTAGATTAGACATTTTTTCCCTCTCCTTTGCCATTTCACGCTATTTCTACTCTTTTATTTTTATGTAATTCAGCTAATATTTCTTGTACTTTCACCACTGTTTCCTCATCAAAATATTGTTGGAATGCTTCTATATTATTTAAATATAAACGTTTTTGCATGCGATGCTCATTCTCTTTCAGTAAACAACATATCGCTACAATATCCCGTAAATATATGTCTTGTTCTTCTACTTTACATACTGGATTTCCTTCAAAAGGAGTAATTTCTTGTAAAACTTCTTCAAAATATCGAACGTATAAAACGGAAAAAGTTCTCTCTTTATTATTTAATATATATGTCACTTCAGATCTATTAAAGAAATCTTCTGATGTATTAGGTTTCGCTTTCTCTAACTCATATCCCGCATAACCTATTATAATCATCTACTTCCCCTCTCTTCCTTCTTTCAATTCATTTTAACTTAATTTTCTGACAAACGAAATACTCTTTTAAATATAACCCATATAAAAAATAGCTTCCCTATACAGGAATTTACCTTTTTATTTTTCTTGAAGTTTGTCATAATAATATTATTGTCTCAGTTTTCTTATACAAGGAGAGTTGTATTTATGTCGTTTTCATGGAAACGTTTCTTACAAATCGGGAAAATTATCTTCCCATTTGTTGTATTAACAATTGTATTCTTTCAAGCAAAAAAAGAATTAGCAGGCATTTCTTTTTTAGAAGCAATCAATACAATTAAAAACATTCCAACCGGAGGAGTCTTTTTAGCAATTACACTTGGTGCATTTGCCGTATCAACAATGTTCTTTTATGACTATGTTATGCTTCGTTATTTAAAAGCTGATATACCAGTCCAAAAGATTTTTCGTATCTCATGGATTGCTAATACTTTAAATGGATTTATTGGGTTTGGTGGTCTCGTTGGAGCTGGTGTACGCACAATGCTTTATCGTCCATACATAAAAGAAAATGGCAAACTTATTAAAAGTATCGCCTGGATGACAACTGCTTTTATTAACGGACTCGCAATTCTTTCTTTCCTCGGTCTTATTGGAATATTAGACACAAGTTTTATTTTGCATGAAAAACCGTGGCTATGGCCTGTTCTTATTTTCTTCGCCCTTTTCGTCCCTATATACATTGGCTTTTCTAAACTAAAAAATAGAAAACCAAAGCAAACCGAAGGGCAAGAAGAAGGGGAAGAAGAAAAAAATCCAACTGTTTTATACTCATTAGTCTCATTAGTTGAGTGGGTATCTGCCGGTATTGTTATGTACGTCATACTAATATTATTTGGTATCGATATCGAATTTCAAAAGTTTTTAGGTGTGTATGTAATTGCTGCTTTAGCTGGTGTTGTTAGTCTCGTTCCTGGTGGACTTGGTTCATTTGATCTTGTCTTTTTAACTGGGCTCGGACAATACGGCATTGATACAGGCGTATTACTACCTGCTATGTTATTATATCGCCTCGTCTATTACATTTTACCTTTCTGCCTTGGTCTTATTTTTGCAGCTTTTGAAATGACAGGCGTGGCCATTAAAAAGTTTGAAGATAAACCTTTTATTGCGCCTGCATTAGAAACAACTGGTGTTATATGGACTTTGCAGCGTGATTTTTTAGGAAAACTAGGTTCATGGGCCTCTGCTGCTTTAACAGTATTTGCTGGATTAATGGTTATTTTATCGACCATTCTACCGACAAGTATAAACAGGGCACACGCCTTACATATTCTAGCTCCAAAACATCTTATTCAATTTTCTTTTAGCTTATCACTAACATTTGGTATTCTCCTCCTGATCCTTTCGCGAGGGATATATTATGGAACAAAGCGTTCTTACTATATGACGATTATTTCTTTAATCGGAGCAGCCATCTTTAATACGCTAAAAGGGATTGATATTGAAGAGACGTTTATTTTATTAATCGTACTCGCTGTATTATATATGCTTCGTAAAAGATTTGTACGCGAGAAAATGGAAGTCTCACTTTCTGATATGGTAAAAGTTTTTATATTCTTACTCATAACTTTATATTTATATAAAAACTTAGGTATTTTATTTGCAGGTGCAAAAGAAGCTTTTAAACCTGATTTTGTCGTTCGTAATATTACACAAGTGAAACGAAGTGCCTTAGCAGCTGCCTTTTTCGTTCCTACATTTTTACTGATTGGCTCACTCATTGCCAATCGTTATCGAAATGAATTTCCCGGGCAACCAGCTAATGATAAAAGGTTGCAAAACTTTTTAGATGAACATGATGGTAATGTACTTAGTCATTTAGGATTTTTAGGAGATAAACAATTTTTCTTCAGTAGTGATGGGAAAGCGCTCCTTCTCTTCTCTATAACTGGAAAACGTCTCGTTGTGCTAGGTGATCCAATTGGGGATCCTTCCTCCTACCGTACTGTGTTACAAGAGTTTTTAGCTGAGGCTGATCGATTTGGATACATTTGTGTATTCTACCAAATAGAAAGTAAATGGATGAGTTTATATCATGATTTTGGTTACAACTTCTTTAAACTTGGTGAAGAAGCTGTCGTTGATTTGAACACATTTACAATAACAGGAAAAAAACGAGCCGGTATGCGAGCGACTTTCAACCGTTTCGAACGAGAAGGCTATACATTCTCTATTCATCAGCCACCATTCTCAAACGAATTATTTGAAGAGTTAAGAAAAGTTTCAGATGCGTGGCTCGGCGGAAAAAAAGAGAAAGGTTTTTCACTCGGATACTTTGATCGTGAATATATTAGCCGAGCACCTATCGCTACATTATGTGATGCTGATGGAAAAATCATTGCATTTACAACCTTTATGCCCGTATATCAAGACGGATCATTGTCTGTTGATTTAATGCGCTATTATCCAGATGCACCTAGCGGCATTATGGATGCAATTTTCATCCACCTATTCCAGTGGGCAAAAGAAAATGAATACCACTCCTTTAATATTGGTATGGCACCACTTTCAAATGTAGGTTTATCGACACAATCTTTTTGGTCCGAACGAGTTGCTGCTGCCATCTTTAATAATGTTCGTTATACGTATAGCTTCAGCGGGCTACGTCATTTTAAAGAAAAATATAAACCAGCATGGAGCGGTAAATATTTAGCATTTAGAAAGAATCATTCTTTACCAATTACAATGCTCTCTGTAACAAAATTAATAGGAAAAAGAAAAAACAGCTAAACATTTAGCTGTTTTTTCTTTTTTGAACTTGTACAATAAATTCTTTTTCATATTTCTTACCATTTATATAGAAATCTCCCCATATTTTATACGTTCCTTCTATAGGAAATGTAATACGGTATTGTAATTGCTCATCTGTATCAACAGGTATTGCGTATAAAAAGTTTTCTCTCGTTTCGTCCACGATATAGAGCGCTTCCACTTCTCCTCTCTCTGAATGTAATTTCAATTTCTCACCCTTTTTCGCTTGGAATTGAAATGTTAACGTCGCTGGTTCATTCGGATGCAATGCACCAAATAATAGAGAAACTTCATACTCCCCTATTTTTTTTGTAAGCACACTATCAATTGGAAATTTTACTTTTTTCTTATTTTTCTCCTCTATTTCTCTCCCAAAATCATTCTTCGCAAATGATTTCACAGACTTGTTTTTGTCTTCATATAAAAATATTGTATACCTTTCATCTTTCGCTATTTTGGAAGATACCTTATATGATCCATTCCCTGCAAATGTAGGTTTCATTTGTTGTACATGTTTTAATTGTCCGTCTACAATAACTGCCCGAATTTGATCATTCACACCACGAACTTCGTTATTTTTATTATTTAGTAATTGAAACAAAATATTTACTTTCTCATTTCCTTTTCCATTTGACACATCCCATTTTACTTCCTGAACATCACCTACAGTCTCTGTAGTTTCCTGATACTTTTTTATGTAAAATCCGCCTACTACAATAAATAGTAAAGCAACAAGTCCAATGACAAGATTTTTCAAAATATCACCTACCATTTTTATTGTCTCTGTTTATACAAAACTTCTTACATATATATTCTAGATTATGATTTATGAAATCCTCCTGCTTTGCACATATTACAAATAATTAAAAGATTTTAATTGAAAGGATTGATAGTGTATAATGCAAATGATATTGATTTCTATCAATACATTATAAGGAGGACTTTTCATGAGTGTACATATTGAAGCAAAACAAGGCGAAATTGCTGAATCTATTCTATTACCTGGTGATCCATTACGTGCAAAATATATTGCTGAAACATTTCTAGAGGACGTTACTTGCTATAATAACGTGCGTGGTATGTTAGGTTTCACTGGAACTTATAAAGGAAAACGCGTATCTGTTCAAGGTACAGGTATGGGTGTACCTTCTATTTCTATTTATGTAAACGAATTAATCCAAAGCTACGGAGTTAAAAATTTAATTCGCGTTGGAACTTGCGGTGCGATTCAAAAAGACGTAAAAGTACGTGACGTTATTATTGCAATGACAGCTTGTACAGATTCTAATATGAACCGTTTAACATTCCCAGGTTTTGATTTTGCACCAGCTGCAAACTTTGACCTTTTAAAGAAAGCTTACGATGCTGGAACTGAAAAAGGCTTACACGTTCGTGTTGGTAATGTTTTAACAGCAGATGTATTTTACCGCGAAAGCATGGACATGGTTAAAAAACTTGGAGATTATGGTGTACTAGCAGTAGAAATGGAAACAACTGCTCTTTATACATTAGCAGCGAAATACGGTGTAAATGCGTTATCTGTATTAACAGTAAGCGATCACATTTTCACTGGTGAAGAAACAACATCTGAAGAGCGTCAAACTACATTTAACGAAATGATTGAAATCGCTTTAGATGCAGCAATTCAACAATAATACATTAAAGAACTCGTCATACGTCTGTCGAGTTCTTTTTATGTGACTTTTTATTAAAAACTACTTTCAGAAGAGACAGATTTTCTCCTCTACTTTTTTGTAACGTTTGTTATAATTAAGAAATCATTTACAGTATTTCTCACAAGAGGTGACGCAGTGAAAAACAGAAGTATCGTCTTTAAACTATTTTTATTAACATCAACATTATTTACAATCATATTCCTCCTTTTTTTCTTAGGACAATCTCTATTTTTAGAGAAATTTTACATTAATAAAAAAGTAAAAACAGTTCAAACTGCTTTTGAGAAGTTCGTAAATACTTACGAAGAAAGTGGTAAAACTTATGAGGAAATTCGAAAACTAAAACAAGAATTTCATGACAAAACAAATGCTGAAATGCAGTTTTTAAATACGAACGGCATTATTAAAAGTGACAATAATTTCTACATTGATGTAATTAATCCTAAAAATAATAAAGCATATTCCATTCCACTCAATAATGTTTTAACGCCAGAAGAATATAATAAATTCGAAAACTTAGGATTAAAAAAAGATGGGATGATAAACGTCGTCGGTTTTGTACAAGATTCCACCATAACACCACTAGAATTGACAACAAACTATAATCGATGGCAAAACGAAAATGTCAACTCAGATTTTCAATCCATTAATGGAAACCCTGCTAAAAATAGACTTACAAGCCGATCCAAAACTGTGACTCAAATTGAGTTTACTGGTATCGTATCTAAGTTACAGCTTCCATCCAAAGCAGATGTTCGTCTTGCAAATGATTTTGAAACATTACAAGCCGTTCAATATTTTGCAGAGATTATTAGAAATGGCACTGCTAATTCACACCAATTAAACACTTATATAATAGATGGTGGAGAGAATATAAAAAATAGTATCTTTGTAAAACCTATTGTGGAAAATGGAAAAATTACAGAATACGCTTTTGCGATAGCATCTTTACAACCTGTTAATGAAGCGATGCTCGTTTTAAAGGATTATTATGTCTATGCCTTAATCATCGTATTTCTCGTAATTATTTTATTATCCTTCTACTACTCAAAAATCATTGTGAAACCATTAATTAAAATGAATCGCGTTACAAAAAAAATGGCCAATTTTGATTTTAGTGAAAAATTACCTGTGACAGCAGACGATGAAATTGGCGGGCTTTCCGGTAGTATTAATACGTTATCTGTAAACTTAAAAGACCGAATCGATCGATTAAATGTTGCCAATACAAAATTACAACAAGATATTGAACGTGAACGTCAATTAGAGAAAACGCGAAAAGAATTCATTTCTGGTGTATCACACGAATTAAAAACACCACTTAGTGTAATTAGAAGTTTCGCAGAAGGAATTAAAGATGGCGTTAGTAAAGATACGACGTATTACACAGATGTTATTTTAGAAGAAACAGAAAACATGAACAGACTTATTGTTGAAATGTTAGAATTAGCAAAACTAGAATCTGGTACGTACAAACTAGATATGACGACATTCTCAATCGGTGAATTAATTCAACAAGTCTATACAAAGTTATTATTTAGCATGGAGGAAAAGCATTTACAAGTGAACGTAGATGTAGACTCTTCTATATTCGTTAAAGCGAATCGTAGTCGTATTGAGCAAGTCGTTGTGAACTTACTTAGCAATGCAATTCGCTATACGCCAGATGGAGAAAAAATACACGTCTCCGTTATAGAACTGGAAGATATAGTAAAAGTCGAAATCGAAAACACAGGAAACCCTATCCCTGAAGAAAGTCTTGAAAAAATTTGGGATCGTTTCTACCGTTTAGATGCATCTCGTAGCCGTCATACTGGAGGTACCGGTCTCGGGTTATCTATTGTAAAAAACATTTTAGACCTCCACCATGCCGAGTACGGTGTATATAACACGACTAATAGTGTTGTATTCTACTTTAATTTACAAAAAGTAAAAGAAGTCAAATAATTTGTCTTAATTTCACTAGGAGTTCACATGAAATTCACACTCTCCCTTTATAGTAGGAAACAAGTTAATCCTTTCCTTTACACACATAAAAGAGGAGAGTGCGTGAAATGAAACAAGCAGGACAACCTATTCAAAATGAAAAACAATTAGAAACTATCAAAAATATACTTTTACAATCTTCGAAACGTGATGGCTTATTATTCGTATTAGCTGTAAATTCTGGCTTAAAAGTAAGTGAAATCTTACAATTAAAAGTTAGTGATGTAATCGATGAACATGAAAATGTTCGCCATTCCATTTTATTTTACAATGAAAAAGTAAAGAAACATAAATGGTTTGCTGTAAATGAAGACTTGCAGCACGCGATCGAAGACTACATGAAAGAACGTAAAACTTGGAAACGTAATGAACCATTATTAAAGTCTCAAAAAGGAACGAAATCTATTACGAGACAACATGCATGGTACATTTTAAACAAAGCTGCAAAAGAAGTTGGATTAGAAGGGATTAGCTCACATACACTTCGAAAAACTTGGGGATATTGTGCATACAAATCAGGTGTTGATATCGCATTTTTACAACACTTCTTTGATCATAGTACTCCATCAAAAACTTTAAAGTATATCGGTATTGCTTAATAACTCTTATACATAAAAAAAGTTACCATTTATAAATGGTAACCTTTTTTATGTTTCACATTCTCTTTTCTTGTCTCTCCTATATTGTAGTGGTACTCTAATAGTAAGGGGGAGAAATTATGAACACATTAACAATTGAATTACCGAAAGAAACGGCTGAAAAACTTGATTTATTAAAACAAGCTTATGAAAAGAAAACAGGTGCTTCCATTTCTGAAAGTACTCTTGTTCAAACACTTATCTCAAAAGAGTTTATCCAAGCGATAACTCCTTTTGATTTACAACAATTCGTCACTGGAAAAGAACAGCATTAATTGCTGTTCTTTTTTTTTGATACTTTATTAGGAGTTTACTAGCATTCTCCCCCGAAAAACTTCTTTGCTTCAGCCAAACCTTTTATCAGGAATCTTCCTACCCGGTAATGTCTCATAAAAAGTTTTTTATTTATTTTTCGGAAAACTATTGACAATGATAATGATAACCATTATCATTTATTACGAAGCCAACAATTGATGAATCAACCAAACGCTCAGTAACATTGTTACCCCTCTTTTTCATATAGAAAGGCACTGTACATTCCCCCTGTTTGTACAGTGCCTTTCTTGTTTATTATCATTCAAACAAATTTAATTGCTCAGGCTTCGGCTCACCATATGTAATGTTCATCATTTTCATAAGCTGTTTCGCATTATCCGCTGCATCTCCGCCCGAATTATTGTTAAATAGTACATATATGTCCTTTGTCTTCTTTTTTAATTGCTCTAGTCTTTCTACCCATTCTTCTAATTCTTTATTGTTGTAGCGATATAAGCAACGAACCGCTCTCCAATTTTCCCCTTTATCAAGCCACCCATGAACATTCCTACCATGAAAACGTATTAACACCATCTCTGCATTCGTTACTTCTAATACGAGCGGTACCGAACCTATCCCGGCCTGCGGCTCATCACAAATGGTATGAATCCATTTCTCATGTTCTAGAAACTGTATCGTCTTATCTTTCATTTCGGGATAAAACCATGTTTGATTTCGAAATTCTATGGCACACGGTAAACCTTCCATTTTTTCTTTCGTATATCGAAGAAAATCCACATTTTTCTTTTTACAATCAAACCATGGTGGATATTGAAATAAAATCATTTTTAATTTATCAGCTTCTATTAAAGGCAGAATAGATTGTTTGTACACATCAAACATCTCATCAAACGTAGAAAAAGGGATTTCACCTTTCATATGTCCTGTCATTCCTTGATATGCTTTTACTATAAAAGCAAAATCTTTCGGTGTTTCCATTGCCCATTTTGTATAGTTTCGTGCAGGTTGCATCGCATAAAATGAACTATCCACTTCCACTATAGGAAAATACTCACTATATGTTCGTAATTTATTTCTATTTTCATAGGGATCTATATATAAAGAATCATGATCTCCCCACCCTGTCACTCCAATGAAAAGCAAATATATCCCTCCCTTTTTAACTTCACCTTCTATTCATTCTACTCACTTCCCGAACACTTCAGCTAATCAATTTTATTAAGTAGCCCCTTCTTTAAGAGTATCCGTATAAAAATATGATATACTAGATGGAAGAATTTTTAAATTGAGGGGTTATTTATTTATGCTTCCAAACGATGATATTGTATCTCATGAAAAACGAATAGAAGAATTAGAAAATAAAGTACGTTTTTATGAAGAACTTGTGAATCAATTACCAAATCATTTCACATACAAAAATCCACATATTGGTTTACAAATAAAGAAAACGAGAACGACTCATTCCATTCAAAACATAAAAAAAGAGAATAAAGAGGCTGATTTTCAACTTACTTGCGATTCATTATTTTTATTTGAGCAACTTGAAACATACTTCATTCATATTTTTGATGCTTTTTCACATCATGTAACCTTTGTTGATGCTAAAGGAAATATCACTTTATGTAACCAAGCTGCAGCAGATGATTTTGGTGTAGTACGAAATGATATAATCGGAAAGCCAATTCAACAATTACTACAATTGCCAGAAGAAAAAATTAAAGCTCTTGAAACATTAAGAACAGGAACAGAAATATATAATGAAGAAGTTTTAGACAAAAACTATGGCATTTTAAATAACCGAATTATTCGTGATTATAACGGAGAGATTTTTAGAGTTATTAGTGTCTTTCATTATTTAAACACAGAACGTGATGCAGAGAAATTTTCTTTAGCAGGGCGAATTGCAGCTGGGATTGCACATGAAGTACGTAATCCTCTTACAACCGTACGAGGTTATTTACAATTTTTACAAGAAACTGTTTCTCCATCTAATAAAGAATTATTTGAAAACTTACTTATTCCTGAATTAGACCGCGCAAATAGTATTATTACAAAATTTTTAGCTATTTCAAAAACACGCGAATTTACAAGAGAACCGTTTCCTATTAATACATTTTTACGTGAGTATATTCAACAGTTACTAGCTAGTGAAGTCTTTTTACATAATATTTCAATTGATTATAATTTTTCTACCGAATTAGATGATGTATTAGTCCATATTGATCGTCATGAACTTGTACAAGTTTTTTTAAACCTATTTCAGAATGCTGTCGATGCTCAAGGTGAAAAAAAACTTTCTATCCAAATTACTAGTTATCGCCTAGATAATTTTGTTCGTATTACTTTCACTGATAATGGAATTGGTATTCCAACAGCCATTCAAGAGTATATCTTTGATCCATTCTTCTCAACAAAAGATTCGGGCACAGGACTGGGCTTGTCAGTAACGAAGAAAATTATTCAAAATCATAACGGTACATTAAAAATGACCAGTAATCAAGATGGTACAACTTTCACTATTTCAATTCCAATTTTACCTAAAACAACCCTTGAAAGATTAAATGACTACAAATGAGGTACTCCTCCACAAACTGCATGCCAATTGTTAAATACCTACAACAATTAGCATGCAGTTTTTTATGCTGAATTTTTCGTCTTTACATTATATAAACCTTCTCTTTATCTTACTTATTTTTGCTAAGAGGGCCAATTTCTTATTTTTTTTAGAAATGGTAGTTTGTCCATCACGAATTTAGTATAAATTTCATTTTAATATATAGTAACGACTATTGATTCTATGAAAGAAAGGAAAAGTATTTTATGGTAATGATTGTTGCGAAGTCAGAGCTTGTAGTTATATTAACATCTCTAAGTCCGAACTTACAGAATTCGTTAGACTTCTTCAAGCTCTTGGCCAAGCTATTCAAGCTGTCTTTCAAAACCCTTCTCAAAATAATATCGATAACTTGATTGCTGCCCTAAATAACCTACAAAAATTCCTCAATTGCTTAGATTTATCTCCAGCACAAAAACAAATTGGAAATTCTATTATCGCTAATCTATTAACTATTTTAAAAACAAAACCTTTCTCATGCGGAGCATTGTACGTTGAGCTACAAAGCTTGCTTAATTATTTATTGTATATCGCTAAGTTATTCAAAGTAGATTGCTGCACTATCGACAAACTAGTTAAACTCATAACAGAGATCCAAACTATCCTAGTTCAATACGGGTCAGGTTGCCTTGGAGGAGGAGCAACAGGTGCTACTGGGGCTACTGGACCTCAAGGACCGGCTGGTGCTCAAGGTGCTACTGGCGCTCAAGGACCTCAAGGTGCTCAGGGACCAGCGGGTGCTCAAGGCGCTACTGGACCTCAGGGTGCTCAAGGTATTCAAGGTCCAGCGGGTGCTCAAGGTGCTACTGGTGCCCAAGGACCGGCTGGCGCAACAGGTGCTACTGGTGCTCAAGGACCAGCTGGCGCAACAGGTGCTACTGGTGCTCAAGGACCAGCTGGCGCTCAAGGACCAGCTGGCGCAACAGGTGCTACTGGTGCTCAAGGACCGGCTGGCGCTCAAGGTGCTACTGGCGCTCAAGGACCGGCTGGCGCTCAAGGTGCTACTGGTGCTCAAGGACCAGCTGGCGCAACAGGTGCTACTGGTGCTCAAGGTGCTACTGGTGCTCAAGGTGCTACTGGCGCAACAGGAGCAGCGGGTACTCCAATTCCTGTAACTATCGCAGCTATCGGAAACTCAAATCCACAAACTATATCCCCTGGAACAAACATCCAATTCAATCAAGTTTTTGAATTAACTAATATCTCTTTCAACGATACTTCAGATACTTTAACAATTTTAGAAACAGGCGTATATGATATTAGTTTCTCAGCGTCTACAACGTTCCCAGGATCTTCACCATTCGGATTCGGTATTTCATTCAATGGCCAACCACCTAATCGTAACTTCTCAACTAACGTTATCGGTAGTGCTGTTTCTTTCTCTACAATCGTTACTTTACAAGCTGGTACAACGATTGCTGTACAGCCTACAGCAAACACTATTTCTATTCCTAACACAGGCGATACAACTGCAACACTATCCGTATTCCGAATTTACTAATTTTCAATCAATAAGTATATTTATAATAATATGTATCGTTTAACCGTGCATTAAATCTCTCTTTATATAGAAAGGAGCACTTATTTGGGAGGATAAGTGCTCCTTCTTTACGTTTCTTTACCTCAAATTTACTCTGTCTTAATCCTCATTTTGTATGATAAATAGTGAAGTCAAAGATATGAAAGAGGGATGAAAATGAGAGTTATGTCACTAATACGCATTTGGATTGCTCTTATGGTATGCATTATTTTATGTGTAGGATTTTTTTTAACTCTAAAATATTCCACTATATCAAAAGCAGAGAGAAAAACTGTTCCATACAAACTTTTGTATGCAAAACAAAGCAACATCCCTTATTCCAATACCTCAAATAATGAAAAAAAAGTTATAAAAGGAATGCTTATTACGAAAGCTGCTAGTTCCGAAGCGTTACTTCAAATTGCTGAAACGATTAAAGTTCAGTATACAAATAAAGAAATTGATGAAATCACGCTTTCTATCCATAATGAAAATAATGGTAATTACGAAGAAGAATTACCTTACGAACCTATTAGTAAAGGAAAAATAATCATCACATACGATTCTCAATCCTTTGGCAGTACAAATGTTACACTTAACGAGTAATACTATTTATCCCAATTAATATGGGCTAACAACTCGTAGGGATAGATACAGCTCCTCCCACCGATTAAAAGTTCACTTAATTTCTCATACGAAAAAGAGGCGAATTTCGTTATTCGCCTCTTTCTTTTACCAAAGTGAAGGAATCCATTCTTTCACTTTGTCGAGCCACTCTTGTTGCTCTTTTTTTCTTTGCTGTTCCTCTTCTTTCCTTCTCTTCTCTTCTTCTTTTCTTCGTTTTTCCTCTTCTATTGTATTCAATTGTTTTTTATAATCAGCCTCAGATATGAGCGATAACTGGAATGCTTTTTGAGCTGGATTGGCATTCGCTTTTTTCATAATATCCCGGAACATTGTCGTCGTAATTTGACTCCCCCCTGGAACATAATGATCGCTATCTGTTTTATCAAATCCTACCCAAATCGCACCTACTAAATCTGGTGTGTATCCAACAAACCATGAATCCTTTGCACCGGTGCTTGGTCCATTTACAATTTGAGTAGTTCCTGTCTTACCGGCCGTATCAACATTATTAACTTTCGCCTTTTCGCCCGTTCCCTTTTCGACAACACCTTTTAATAAATATGTCATCTTTTGAGCAATTTTCTCGCTCGTCACTCGTGTCTCTTTCTTATACCACTTTCCAATTGTTTCACCTTCAGCATTTTGTATCTCTCTAATCGCATGAGCTTCCACTTGGACACCGTCATTTGCAAATGTACTGTATGCTTGAGCCATTACAAATGGAGAGGTCCCAACATGCATCCCGCCTAAAGCAATTGGATACGTACGATCTTCTGGCACTAATGGAATACCAAATCGCTCTAAAGATTTCAATCCTTTATCCAATCCAATTTGTTCCAATAGCCAAACAGCCGAAACATTGTACGACTTTGCCACGGCTTCATACATTGTCACATCACCGTGAAAAGTGTGATCACTATTTTGCGGTTTATATTCTTTAATATTAAATGGTTCATCTTTTAATATATCGTATACTTCATACCCTTGCTCTAAAGCTGGTACATATACAGCCAGAGGCTTTAACGTTGAGCCAGGTTGTCTTTTTAATTGGGTTGCATGGTTAAACTGTAAAAACTGATACGGTCCTCTACCTCCAACTAAAGCTGGTACACCACCTGTTTTTGGATTCATAAGAACTACACCCGTTTGCATAAGCTGGTCTGAGCCATTATCTTTGAAATAACTCTCATTATTCACAACGTCTTCTACAGCCTGTTGTTTTTTCGGATCAAGCTCTGTGTAAATACGATAACCACCTGCTAAAATTTCATTTTGTGTTAATTCGTACTTGTCCATAGCTTCCCTAACAATATAATCTACATATTGAGAGTATTTCCCTTTGTATTTATCATCCACACCACGTTTTAACACAAGACCGCTCTCTTTTTCTTTATTATACTGTTCGTCAGAAATATATCCTTGCTCTTTCATTAAACTTAATACAACATTACGTCGTTCGATTGACTTATTAAAGTTTTTATATGGTGAATATGCAGACGGTGCTTTAATCAAGCCAGCAATCGTTGCAGCCTCTGAAACCGTTAAATCTTTTACATCTTTATCAAAATAAGATTTAGCTGCCCTTTTTATACCCCAAGCACCTTCGCCAAAATAAATTTGGTTCATATACATTTCAATAATTTCATCTTTCGTATACGTACGCTCTATTTTTTTTGTTAAAAAATATTCCTTTATTTTTCGAGAGTATGTGCGGTCTTGTGTCAGAAATACATTTTTCGCAAGTTGTTGTGTAATTGTACTTCCCCCTGCTACAACTTCTCCTGCTGTAATATTTTTAAAAACTGCACTTATAATTCCACTATAGTAAATACCGTGATGGTTAAAAAACTCCTTATCTTCTACTGCAACAATTGCCTGAACCATAATGTCAGGAATATCTTTCCTTTTAACACCTTCTGTTTTAGAAGAAGCTAATTTAGTCGCAACTTCATTATTTGCATCATAAATTAAGGTCGGTTGCGGAACAGCTTGTTTTAATTCAGATATGTCTTGAATGGAAATTATTATATTTATAGCAACAAATAGAGTAGCGAGTAAACTCCCTAATACAATTAATGAATTACGAAGTTTCTTCCTCTTGTTGAACCACTCCTGCATTTTTTTTAAGTGAGTGTTCTTCAATTTCATTCGTTCACTTCCTTCGTTTGTTTACACTCTTCTTTTCAAAAGGAAGAATATACCTCCTTTTAAATTTATTATAATAACGTAGTCGTTCCTATAGTGTAAAGCTTTTCTTTCACATTCATACTTTTTGCAAGAAAAGGACATTCTACAAGTAAGATATTCACTATTGATTATTAATATTATTAATACAACAATGAGAGTTATGTTAAGTTTTTGTAAACTTTTCGATAAAATGTTTTAAAAAACGACAGTTTTTTGTTAGAATTGATTAGCCAATATATTTTACATATATTACTTTTGTGGGGGTAACTAATAATGGTATTTAAATCAAAAAAAGATAAATTTTCTGAAATGTTAATGAATGTTTCAGAAAATTTAAAAGAAGGCGCGCAGTTTTTCGTGGAGTATAAAATTAAAAATGCTAGCGATTTAAAAGAGTTTTCTATGCGCATGAAAGAGTATGAGTCAAAAGGTGACTCATTTATTCACGAAATCATTATGGAGCTAAACAAAGCGTTTATTACTCCAATTGAACGTGAGGACATCCTACAACTTGCAATGAGTATGGATGATGTATTAGACGGATTAGATCATAGTGCTGGTCTATTCGAAATGTATTCTATTACAGAAGCTGATGAATACATGATTAAATTCGTTGAAGCAATTAATCAATGTGCGATTGAGATTGCAAATTCTGTTGAACTACTGTCTAAAAAGAAGTTAGTCGACATTCGTACGAACGCGATTAAGATTAAGGATTACGAATCACAATGTGATGATATTCGCCGTCATGCAATTAAGCACTTATTCTCTCGTGAGAAAGATCCGATTAAGATTATTCAATACAAAGAGATTTACGAAGAGCTTGAAGAAGTAGCGGATAGCTGCCAAAGCGTTGCAAACGTATTAGAAACAATTATTATGAAGAACGCGTAAGGAGTTTGATCATGGATACACTCTTGATACTGACCGTTTTAGTAGTCATTTGCGCTTTAGCTTTTGACTTTATCAATGGATTTCACGATACAGCAAACGCTATTGCAACGGCTGTTTCAACGAAAGCTCTAAAGCCTAGACATGCAATTATTATGGCAGCTATTATGAACTTTTTAGGTGCGATGACATTTACAGGTGTAGCAAAAACGATTACAAAAGATATCGTTGATCCATTTGCCTTGCAAAATGGTTCTCTTGTAATTTTAGCTGCTTTGCTTGCGGCAATAGCTTGGAATTTAATTACTTGGTACTACGGTATTCCAAGTAGTTCTTCGCATGCAATTATCGGCTCAATCGCAGGTGCAGCTATCGCTGCTGCCGGTATTAGCTCATTAAATCTTAAAGGGTTCATAAAAATTCTTGAAGCTTTAATCATTTCACCGATTATCGCTTTTGTTATTGGTTATATCGTATACAGTATTTTTAAAGTGGTCTTTAAAAACTTTAATTTAACGAAAACGAACAAAAACTTCCGTTTATTCCAGATTTTCACTGCAGCATTACAAGCTTATACACATGGTACGAATGATGCACAAAAAGCAATGGGAATCATTACGATGGCTCTTATGGCCAATAACTATCATACTTCTGACGACATCCCGTTCTGGGTACAATTATGTTGTGCAATCGCAATGGGTCTTGGTACTTCTGTTGGCGGATGGAAAATTATTAAAACTGTCGGTGGACAAATTATGAAAATTCGTCCTGTAAATGGTGTAGCTGCTGATTTATCATCATCACTTGTTATTTTCGGCGCAACATTCATTCACTTACCGGTTAGTACAACGCACGTTATCTCTTCTTCTATTTTAGGGGTTGGTGCTTCACATCGTGTGAAAGGTGTAAAATGGGGAACTGCAAAACGTATGTTAATTACATGGGTTATTACACTTCCTATTTCAGCTTCGTTAGCTGCATTATTTTACGCTTTATTACACTTAATCTTTTAATTAAAAGTCGTCTCCCTTATTTTTCTAGGAAGACGACTTTTTTGTGAACAAACCTTTTTCTTATTAAAAAGCGTGTATAATAATTGGTGGATAAGTTATATAGAGGAGTTGGAAATTTTGGAATACATCATGTTACTTTTCATCGGGTTAATCGCCGGGACAGTCGGGAGTCTAGTCGGGCTTGGTGGCGGAATTATTATTGTTCCGTTATTAATCGGATTACACAGTCTATCACCACAACTTGCAGTAGGAACTTCAATGGTAACAGTCGTTTTTACAGGACTATCTTCCACCCTTACTTATATGAAGCATAAACGAGTAGATTACAAAAGTGGACTTATTTTATTTATCGGGAGTGGCCCTGGTGGTATCATCGGCTCGTGGGCAAACAAATTTTTAAACCAAGATACATTTTCTTTATATTTTGGGATTTTCCTTATTTTTGTCTCCATCCTTCTTATGTTACGAGACAAATTAAACCCCCTTTCTTTATCAAATATGACGGTAATTAAGCGTTCTTTTACAGATAACGAAGGAAACACTGTACACTATCAATTTCCACCGCTTCTCGCTATCTTTATCGCCTTTATAGTTGGTTTTATATCTGGATTATTTGGAATTGGCGGCGGTGCCTTACTTGTTCCAGCAATGATGCTACTTTTTGCATTCCCAGCACATATTGCTGTAGCAACTTCGATGTTTATCGTTTTTTTATCAGCAATTGTAAGTTCTGCAACTCACATCTCCCTTGGAAATGTCAGCTGGGTTTACGCATTAATTCTTATTCCTGGTGCATGGATTGGCGGGAAAATCGGGGCTTATATTAATACAAAATTAAGTGGTAATGCCGTAATTAATTTATTACGTATCACATTAATCATTCTTGGAACTAGATTAATCATTACTTCTTTTTTATAACGCGTTCTTTTTAGAATGCGTTTTTCTTATACACATGAATATAAAAATCCTCCTAAGAGAACAAATAAAATTAAACAAACACATAATAACATATAATTGGAAATATGTACTTTCTTCAAGTTGACCACTCCTATAACTGCGACTGTTATCTTTATGATAGCGAAAAAATAATTCACTTGCAGTTACAAAGTGCTAACAATGCAAAATCATTTATTACAAATTTTATCCTTATATTTCATTTCTTTGTATATTCTATCGTTTTAATAAAAAAAGATGTCATATTGACATCTTTTTTAGTGAAGAAGTGACCATCCCATAAAATCCTCATGTACTTGGCACGCCCTCTTATCGTTTCGATCATATAATTCAGCATAACTATCTGTTTCTTCATCATAAGCCATCGTATAAATAATTTGGCCGTCTACTTCAACGGATAACACGACTCCACCTTTCATCTCTTCTACATGAATGATAGCATTCGCCGGAATTCTCATATCCGTCATTTTTATCGCATCTAACAATATACTAAACCCCCTACAGCGTATTCATTGCTAGTACTATTACACACTAAATAGTATACTACTGTAATAGCATATATTTCGTCAATGAAATTGCTATTTAAAAGCATATTGTCTTTATACATATACGCTAAAATAGAAGAAATAGAAATGTTTAAATGGGGGGCTAACATTGATTCTACACAAAGGAGATGTACTATTCCGTCAAGGCGAGGACGGTCCTTTATATTTTATAAAAACAGGTTTATTAAAAGTAGTACGGATAGAAGAAGATGGAACACCATTTCTATTCAACATTATCGTTCCAGGTGAAACGATACCTCACCATTCTTTAATTTCACCGAAGGAATATCACGGTACAGCAATCGCTTTAATGAAAACAGAAGTTGAACCTATAATTAGTAATGAATGGTACGATCAACTTCAGGCAAATCCTGCATCATATGCAAATATTGCTATGCAACTACAATCAAAATTAAGAATGATGCAACAGCGTATCGATCAATTGACAACCGTCTCTCCGAAAGAACGTCTACATCGTTTACAAGAATGGTTCACACTATATTTAGGTGACATTCCTATATATGAAATATTAACACAAACTGAAATCGGTCAACTCATAGGTATACGCCGTGAAACGGTAAATCGGCTGTTACGAGAACAAATAAAAAACGAGGTAAAATAATACCTCGTTTTTTATTTATTTCAAACTTCATCTATTGTAAGCTTGCTGCTGGACCGAAAAATTCATAATGAATATGCTCTTGTTCCACACCTAAATTAGTTAGTGCAGCATTTATATGCTTCATAAATGGTACGGGACCACAGAAATAAAATTCTGCTTCAGTTGTCGGAATAATAGTTTGTAACCATTCAGCTTCAATGAAACCTTCTTTATCAAAGTTCTTCATTTCCATATCTTTTTCAGTTGGTGCAGAATAGCAAGTGTATGCTTTAACTTGTTCGTATTCATTATCTACTGTCTCAACGTGTTCTTTCATTGCATGTGTATTACTATTTATCGCTGCATGAACAAAACATACATTACGTTTTGAGTTTTGTTCAATTAACGTATTTAGCATACTCATCATTGGTGTAATACCTACTCCACCACTAATTAGCACAACTGGTAATGTTGAATCCATATTTAATACGAAATCTCCTGCTGGTGCACTTACTGGTAACATATCCCCTTCTTCTACATGATCGTGTAAGTAGTTAGATACTTTACCGTCCGGTGTATCTACACCTTTTTCTTTCTTTACACTAATACGATAATATTCTTTTCCAGGAGCATCTGATAAACTATATTGACGATTATGTGTATACGTTTCACCTTCTATATTTATTTGAATCGTTACATATTGTCCTGGGATGAATGAAGAAACTTGTCCACCATCTTCAGGTTTTAAATAAAATGATGTAATAACGTCGCTTTCCTTCACTTTTTTAACAACCACAAAGTTACGGAAATCTTTCCATCCACCTTCTTTATGTGCCGCTTCTTCATACATCTCTGCTTCAATGCTAATGAATGCATCAGCAATGACACCATAAGCTTCTCCCCATGCATTTAAAACTTCATCAGGTGCACCTGCGACCTCTTTAATTGCACGTAGTAAACATGTACCTACAATCGGGTAATGCTCTGCTTTAATACCTAAACTTCTATGCTTATGACCAATTTGTTTTACAACTGGAATAATAGCTTCTAAATTATCAATATACGTTGCAGCTGCATAAACAGCATTCGCTAGCGCTTGTTGTTGTCTTCCCTTTTTCTGATTTGTATGGTTGAAAATATTCAATAACTCCGGATGTTCCGAAAATAAAATTTGATAAAATCTCGTTGTAATTTCAACGCCTTTTTCTTGTAATAATGGTACTGTTGACTTTACGATTTCAATTGTTTTTGCACTTAACATTGTATCCCACTCCTCTATTTCCTTAACTGTTTTTAGTTTAACTGAATTGTATAGTACATATTGTGATTTTA
The DNA here is from genome assembly GCF_002209985.1 of Bacillus sp. K2I17. Lineage (NCBI taxonomy): Bacteria > Bacillati > Bacillota > Bacilli > Caryophanales > Bacillaceae > Bacillus > Bacillus sp. K2I17. Next base: position 52,647 of record NZ_NJGF01000007.1, on the reverse strand, counting down.
ATCACTATTAACACGGTGTTTTTGTGAATAATATATGAACATTGCACTTACAAAAGAAAATAAGCCAACTAGAATTCTAGCTAGCTTATTATTTGGACTGTATAGCTTGTTCAATTACCCTTATATCTTTTCCATCTCCAAACTCTGTATACCCCCAGATGTTCGTTTCACCTCTATATTTATTTACAATAATATCTAAGTCATGGTATACACGATGTGCATAAACTACATACTCAATATTTTGAAGTTCCACACCTTTTTTTACAATTTCATAGCTTCTATTTACATCACGTTTTATTTTTTCATTCTTTATTTCTGTATGTATATTTTTTAAAGACGATTCTTGTTGTTGAAACCATTGTTTAAATTGGTTCCAGTCTCCTTCTGTATAATTCTCTGCTTTACCGTAATTTAAGAAATTATTATAACTTTCATGCGTCATACGAATAAAATCTAGCACTTTTGTCTCCTCTTGCACATCTTCTATTTGAGCTATTGTACTTACCTCAGCAGGCTTATTCGCATAATGTAATAGCAATTTCATAAGACTATAGCTCGCAATGATCATTACGATAATAATCCCGAATACAATTAACAATTTCTTCATATACAGAACTCCTTCTCTACTAAAGATATTACAAAGTATGACTATACTTGTAACATTCTCTCGTAGAAATATAATTCCTGTATAAATTCTTCCTATCATTTCGACAATATTTTTCTATACATTTCTCGTTGGTAAATGTTCTTGTAAAACAATGTACCCTTCATAAGCTGTGTAACCGAGTATAGCCATTAATCCGATATAACAAGCAAAGACTGTCCATTTTGTTTTCATATCAACTTTATAATAGTTTTCCTGTTGTCTCTTTTCCGTCTCCCATTCCTGTAATTTTCTTTCTGACATTTCAAATGCTTCTCTTATATGAATTGTATGCGTTTCTTTTTCATCTTCATATGGAACGTAATCAAGCGGCTCAAACTTTGGTAAAAGATGCTCTAACACTTCAATCTTTTGAAGTTCTCCTACTTTTAATTCTTTCTCTCTTTCTTTTTGCCTTAATATATTTATTTCATGTTGCATCATATATATATTTCGATGCACCGCACCTGTTTCTTTTAACTCCTCTTCAAGTCTTGCAACATATTCTTTCATTCCATCAATTCTATATCCTAATTCCTTAATTGGCTCATCTCTCTTTATTACTCTATATAATTCCATACAGCCGATAATAAAAATAAATCCTCCCAAAATACTTTTAAAGTAAATGGCATAACCGAGCAATACAATAAGACCCGCTCCCCAAATCTTTGTACTTACAACTGAGATAATTCGTCCACCATCTAATGGAGAAACCGGAATCAAGTTAAAGAAGTTAATCATACTTCCAAGTAAAATAATTAATGCCCAAAATGGCTCTTTCGTTATTATATAAAGTGGAATCGCAGGTAAAAATGACAACAATCCGAAAAGAGGTCCCATGAAGGCGATGTAAGCTTCATCTTTTGCATTTTTCGGCATCTCTTTCATCCCAATAAGAGCGCCCATAAATGGAATAAATATTGCTGGCGATGTTGGTATACCTTTTCTTTTCGCAGCCCATAAATGGCCCATTTCATGAATAAACAACAAATAAATGAGCGCTACCCCAAATTTCCAACCATATATAACCGCGTATGCACCAAGTGATAGAAACATACTAAATACCGTTGAAAACTTTGCTAGTTTAAAAATTGCAAATACCCACTTTAACTTAGAAAGTAAAAATAGCCCTATTGCAACAATAATTCCCCATAATCCTTTTTTATTATTTTTCATATTCCTCTCCTTTATCTCTCATTAATGAATCATATTTATTCATCAAAACTATTCTTTTCTCTATTATGACATATTTTTTTCTATCGTTAGAAATAATGTTTATTTAATCCATTTTTAGCCAAAAATATAAGTATAAATATAAGGAGGTGTTTGCAAATGAATTTACAATCTCTCATAATAGGCGCTCTATCGTTTTTAGCTTCAACTCTTATTTTTTATACCGTTAGTTACGTATTATTATTAGATTTGTTGCCCAATCACGTATTTATTGCCCTTGTCATCCTTTCCGCTCTTATGATTTCTTTTCTTATTACACGAAAATCAATGAATGAGCCATCTGCAAAAGCAAAATAATAGAGAGGGGGTGTTTTCCCCTCTCTATTATCATTTCCTAGGAAAGGCCATATAAACTTTACTAATTACCTTCATCCCGATCTGTCAGGGCTAATTAAAGTTTCATTTTATCTTTGTAAATCCATTTTTTCACCATACTCTTTAACAATTTGAATGATATTTTGAAAAACACCTATTTTTTCTTTTTTGCTATTTAATATTTTCAAATCATAATTTTCATAATATGTTTCTAATGACTTTAATTGTGATTCTGAAGCATCTTTTACCGGAACAGTAGCATGCAATTCATATTGTTTATACCCTTCCTTTACCTTTTCACCTGAAATTTTTTCACTCTCTTTTGCTCCAATTAATTTTTGAACTTTTTCTGGGAAAACGACTTGTAAATAATACTCTTGTTCCTTCTCTAACTTGTTGTATAGTGATTGTGAAATCGTATACCGCACCGTATAATTCACTTTTTGATCGCCTGCTTTAATATGAAACGCAGTAATCTGCAAATCTTTTTTTGTTACATCCGTTAAAGGACCTACCTGCATCTCGTCTTCTTTTTGTTCTGAAACATTTGGAAATATAGCCAAAAGCTTTTCCGTATCTTTTTTATTCAGCATATACATAGCTTTCTTATATTGTACCCATCCTCGTCTGTCTTCTCCTCTTAGCCACGCATAATATGTTTCTTTTTTTCCATCCCTATTAATTTGTATTTCATATTCCGGTTCACCAAAACTACCTGTTACTTCTTGTTTTTCCGCTTTATCTATAATGTCTATTACTAACTTAGCTTCTGATTCCTGTAACTTTTTCTCTTTATGTTTTTTTTGTATAACGGTTACCCCTTTCGTTTCTTTCACTTCATTCACCGTCTCTTCCACTTTTTTTGTTTCTTTTTTTTGCTCTACTTGACCACAAGATGCTAGTAACGTAGCAAATAACAACAATACATATTTCCTTTTCAACTTAATCCTCCTTTTACAATAAGAAATTCTTATACTCTTCATATAAAAAACAAAAACGTGAAACACTATAAAATACGCTATACTAAGTATTGAAAGGAGGTCTTTTTCATGTCCATTAATTTTCACGATGCAAATAATAAATACACATACGCACAGCGAAACGCCCATATTTCTTGGGGAGAAATGATAAAAAGTATTACAAATATACAAAACAAGCAAATAATTGATATCGGCTGTGGTGGCGGGATTTATACGAAAGAACTTGCTCTTATGGGGGCCAAAAATGTCATTGGACTTGATTTTTCAAAAGAAATATTACAAGCTGCAAAAGAAAATTGTAGCGGCTTTCCAAATATTTCATTCATTCACGGTGATGCACATAACGTCCCATATCCTAATGATACATTCGACATTGTTATTTCGCGCGCAGTGATTCATCATTTACAAGACATTCCTGCATTTTTACGTGAAGCTTCTCGTATATTAAAGAAAAACGGTGTACTTATTGTACAAGACCGAACTATTGAAGATTGTACAATTCCTGAAAGCCCCGAACACATTCGTGGATATTTTTTCTCTACCTTTCCAAAACTCATTGAAATAGAATCAAAAAGGCGGCCAAAAACCACCACGATACAGCAAGAATTACAAAAATATTTTCTTCACGTATTCCCCTCTCAAACACAATGGGAAGTACGAAAAATACATGATTCTGTAGAAGCATTGCTACAAGATTTATCACCTCGAACAGGTCGATCCATTCTATATGAATTAACAGATCATGAACTTTCTCAACTTCTACAACAGGTCCAGACCGCATTACAAAGCATCTCTCCTATTATCGAAAGAGATCGGTGGACAATTTGGAGCGCCATGAAATTGTAAGGAAGGAAGCCTCACAACATAATGTGAGGCTTCCTTCTTTCATAATCTAATTTTGCAACACTCTTGATATCCTCCACTTCTGGCCTGTGCACTTCCACACTTCGGACATACTAAATATCTAGACTGATTTGTCAACAAACTACCTTTTTGAAAGAGTAAAACTTCTGCTTGTTTAAACGAACGCGAATAATATAACCACATAAAACCAATTATAGCAATAATGCCAAATAATACTCCCATCGCAAGCATTCCAGTCACCTCTTTTGGTTTGTTCTTTCCAGCAAGTGGATTGTTGTATTATTCTCTGTAAATTCAAACAATACCTTCTTTACTCCTATAAATATCAACTTTCTCTATAAGTTTTACAATTCTCTACAAATTTTTACTCCCATTTTACAATTCACCATTCCCTTTACAACAACGAATATCACATTCAATATTTCCATATATAAATATACCTTTCAAAAAAATGTTGACTTTCAAAAAAAAACATGTGACAATACTGTCAGAATACTTGAATAAAAATTCATTGACGAGAACGAGTACGTTATAGGACTGTCCCCCAGAGAGTTGGCGATTTGCTGAAAGCCAACGTTCAGTGCGTAACCGAAAATCATCTCCGAGAAGTAGAACCGAATGTTACAGTAAGTTCTTACCGGCTGTCCCCCGTTACAAGGAACACGTATCATGTTGTACGTTGTAAAGCCGTATACATATAGACTCATTTCTACATGTATAAATTAGGGTGGTATCGCGGGTAAATATAACTCGTCCCTTTCTTTAGGGACGAGTTTTTTGTGTTCTTACAAATGAATTTAAAAAAGGAGGAAAAACAATGAACACTGTATCAAAAAAACATATTTTTTTCACGGGTCTTATGCTATTTTCTTTATTTTTTGGGGCAGGTAATTTAATTTTCCCTCCCATGCTTGGACAAAATGCAGGTGAAAACTTTTGGCCGGCAATGATTGGATTTTTACTAACAGGAGTCGGTTTACCATTATTAACTGTTATTGCAATTTCTTTATCAGGAAACGGCATGCAACAACTCGCAAGTCATGTTCACCCATTATTCGGAATTTTCTTTACTGTAGTTGTATATATCGCAATCGGTCCTTCTATGGGAATTCCACGCGTTGCAAATGTCGCTTATGAAATGGGTGTTAGTTCTTTCTTACCAGAAACAATTCGTTCTAGTAACCTAGCACTATTTTTATACACAGTCGTCTTCTTCGCTATCGTATTTTGGCTTAGTTTAAATCCATCTAAACTTGTCGATCGCATCGGAAATATTTTAACACCTATTTTATTACTCTCTATTTTCTTACTATTTGTTAAAAGTGTATTTACACCACTCGGGCAATCAGGACCAGCAATGCAAGAGTATCAAACTTCTCCAATCTTCAAAGGTTTTATGGAAGGATACTTAACGATGGATACCATTTCTGCGCTTGCATTTGGAATTATCGTTGTAAATGCCATTCGCTCTAAAGGTGTGAAGGATCGTAAATCCATTGCCATCGCAACAGCGAAAGCAGGACTTATTGCCGCTACTGGTCTCGTACTTGTATATGGTGCACTTGGCTGGCTCGGTGCAACTAGCGTCTCGCTCGGATATGCACAAAATGGCGGAAAATTACTTACTGTTATCGTACAGCAATTATTCGGTCCATACGGTTTACTTCTATTATCTCTAATCGTTACACTCGCTTGTCTAACAACTTGTGTTGGACTTGTATCTGCGTGTAGTCAATATTTCTCAACATTATTGACTAAATTTTCATACAAAATGTTCGCGAGTATCATTTGTGCATTAGGATTATTAGTTGCCAACTTAGGTTTAACGAAAATTATTGCCATCTCTGTTCCAATTCTACTTGTTGTATATCCAGTTGCAATTGTACTCGTTCTACTATCGTTACTTCATAAATATTTCGGTGGATATCGCTCTGTTTATGTAGGTGCTTTAATTGGAGCAGCAATCGTAAGCGTATTTGACGGATTAAAACAAGGTGGCATTTCAGTTTCATTTATCACACCATATTTTGAATTTATCCCTTTATATAATGAAGGAATTGGCTGGCTAATACCAGCATTAGCCGGGGCTATTATCGGCCTTACAATCGCTAAGTTAAGCGGTGCGAAAAAAGTTCCCTTAATAACCGATTCCCGCGAAGTAAAAGCATCCTAAAAAACTCCCGAAAGGGAGTTTTTTTACTTTTGATAAGCAGTATGATTAAAACTGCTTATTTTATACGCTTTCGTATAATATTCGATATTTGTATCCACTGTTTCTACTTTGATAACATCGTAGCAATCTTCTTGCTTTACTAAAAATAAATAGTACTCTTCTGTCGCCTCAACAATTGCAATTTTATCTGTTTCAACATTATATTGTTCACAAAGCGCTTGTAATGCGTTCACATAATCCCCTAATTTTTTAGACTTATCCATGCCAAATATCGTTTGAACTAACATACACTCTCTCCCCTTTGTATGTACTGTTAACAACTTAATGATAACGCTTACATTTGTTAACGTCAATAAAAAGATTTGGCGTAAACTAATAATCAGCGGAGATACCCCCCACTGATTAAAGTTTCACTTTATCATTTCGTCAATTGATGTCTAAACGCATAAATAACTGCCTGTGTCCGGTCACTTACATTTAGCTTATTTAAAATATTACTCACATGTGTCTTTACTGTTTTGAGAGCAATAAACAATTCATCTGCAATCTCTTGATTACTTTTCCCCTCTGCAATTAATAACAAAATTTCAGACTCTCTTTCTGTTAACTCCTCATGCAAAGGTTGTTCTTTCTTCTGACGCATACGAGACATCATTTTACCAGTAACTTTTGGCTCTAATACAGTTTCTCCATCATAAGTAGCTCGTACAGCGTCTGCTATATCACTTGCTCTTGATGTTTTTAATAAATAACTTGTCGCTCCCGCCTCAATAACAGGGTACAATTTCTCATCATCTAAAAAGCTCGTTACAACTACAATTTTCGCTTCTGGCCATTCCTGAATAATAGCACGTGTTGCTTCAACCCCATCCATCTCGTCCATGACAAGGTCCATCAAAATAATATCTGGTCTTAATTGCAGTGCTAACTCTGAACCTTTTCTTCCATTTTCAGCTTCTCCAACTACTTCGATATCTGGCTGCGTTGATAAATATGCTGATACACCCATTCGAACCATTTCATGATCATCGACAAGTAACACTTTTATCATGATTCTCCCCCTCTCTCAATCATAATCGGTACTTTTACTTCTATTTGTGTCCCTTTAGCGGGGAAACTAAGTACTTTTAATGTCCCACCAATTTCATGAACACGCTCTTGCATTGATCTTAAACCATATGAACCAGCCTTATTCACTCCGACTTCAAATCCAACGCCATCATCAATAATTTTTAGAATTGCATATTGATCAATTTTCCGAAGACGTACTTCCGTTTTCTTCGCTTTCGCATGTCGTAAAGTATTGGATAAAGCTTCTTGCACAATACGAAATAAATGATCTTCTACACCTTTTTTCAATTCTATTGGCTCGATTAGCCATTCAATTTTCATATGTTGCTTTCGCGATAATTCCGTCAATAATTCCTCTATACCTTGTGTCAGTTTCTTACCTTCTAATTGTACAGGCCGTAAATGAAGAAGCAACGCTCTCATTTCTGATTGTGCATTTACAACCATATTTTCAACGAGCTGCAACTGCTTTTTTGTCGTTTCTGGAATTTCAGCTACTTGTTCATTAATAGCCGACATCATCATCGACATTGCAAAAAGCTGCTGACTTACAGAATCATGCAGCTCCCTCGCCAATCGATGCCTTTCTTGAGATATCGCTTCTTGTCTCATCTCTTCATTCCAATGAGCTCGTTCATTCGTTACTTTTTGAAAGAGTCCAGCTTGCTCCTCTAATCGACGAGCAAGACCGATTACTTTTCGTTCTACTTCATGAAATTCATCATCTGCAGTAAACGAAACATCACTCGGAAAATTCCCTCGCTCCACTTCAAATAGAAAAGTATTTAATCCTTGTATACGCTGCTCTATATAGTAACCGATTGCATATCCTACAATTCCCCCGATAAGTAAACTTGTAGTCATAATAAACAAGCCAATTGGAACAGAAGCGATGGATTCCTTCCATAATAAATCATACACTTGTTGCTCGCTTTTCCATACATATACAATTGTACAAATGAGTGCAATACTAACAGAAGACAACATAGAATAACGAATATACATCCACGAAATATTTTTTTGTTTCTTCATTATACTTTCCTCACTTCCGTATCGCCTACGACAAGCGAAGAAATAATTTTAATACGACGAGGCGCTTCTTTATACTGCTCTGTTCTAAATGTAACATTGCGATTAAATCCTGTCTCTTCATGTCCTGGCAGGAGCACACGTCCGACAATAACAGAATGATTTAAAGACAATTCAATATCATATGGCACATATAAACGAATATTACCAACGACACCTCGGATAACAATTACCGTTTCTCCTTCTGGAATCATAGCAGTTGTTAAATCTATTTCCACATCACAAGCACCATATTGAACATTAATATCCTCAAGTTCATAAATATGATCCATCATTCGTATATTCCCTACAAACATATTTTTTAAATATGGTTCTGTACGATATATTTGCTTCTCTTCGTCTATAATCCCTTTTTCTTTAATTTCAACCTTCATTGCTTTTTGCTGATGTCCTTGTTGAATCAGTTGATAACCAATTAAAGCTAAACAAGCAAATACGACAAGAACAAATGCTGCTGATGAAAATAAGAAGAATAAAAATACGATACCACCAACAAATAAAAAGACATTTCCCCTTACATAACGATTCTTCTTACGATAATGCCTTCCAAACATAAGCATAATAAATGCAAAAATGAGACCACCTGGTTCAAAATGTCCAAGTATCATATCAAGAAAAAGACCGAATCCAAATATGATGAGGAGCATCCCCATTAATTGTGTTTTTGAAAATTGTTTCTTCATTTCAGCTCCCCCCTTCTTGTTACATATACATAGAAGAAAAGGCATTGCTTTCCAACACCTTTTCTCCTATCACTATATCATAAGCCTGTTTTATAATATACTACTATTATTTTGTTAACTCTTTCGTTAACGATACATCATTCTTCTCTTTCATTTCACGCTCAAGCTTTGCAATCTTCATATCAAATGTGTCACGTTCATGCTCCTCATTTATACGAGATTCTAAGTCGCGAATATGATCTTCAATTTCCTCAAAGCGTAAGAACGGATTATTTTCATCCATTTTATGCATCGCTGTATTCATACGACGATTTGCATGTGCCATATTTTCACGTGCCATTAATTCCATACGTTTTGCGTGCATTTCTTTTAATTTATTTTTCATCTCAGCAAGACGACGCTCTAACTCATCAATTTGATCTACAACACCTGCATACATTTCTTCTAATCGAGTTACTTGCCCTTCATAATACGCTACTTCTTCTAGCGCACGCTCATGTAGCTGTAATTCGCCTGCTTCTTGAGCGACGATCGCTTGCTTTGATCTTTTATTAACGAAATAACGTGCTTGCTCAAGCTCACGAGCGAAATTAGATTTTAATGTTTTGTGGCGCTCAATTAACTTCTCAATTTTTGTTATTTCACGCTCACTATCGCGTAAATATTGGTTTAACATCGCGATTGGATTTTTTCTTTCTTTCTCATCTAACACATTATGAAAATCTGCTAAAATTGCATCGCGTACACGTCCGAATAAAGATTGTTTCATTATAATCTTCCTCTCTTCTACTTTATCAATTTGATTTGGTTTTTATTAATTTTTTATTAGTTTTTCATTAACTTGTTCCACTCATCTTCAAAGTTGCTATATGGTTTAGAACTTTCTGGTGCAGAATCAACAACTACATTTTTTTCTTTTTTCCACTCACGGTATCCGTAGTATAAAACTACTAATGCTGCGATACCGATTAATGCTGGGGAATGAGAAAGGGCGATGGACAAGCCGATCAAACCAACAATACCCCAAGCTAACTTTCCAAAAAATGATTGTGCTCGCACAAATGATTTATAGCTCCAGTACACAACTCCTGCTCCAATTGCGAATCCTATAATACCAGCAAGACTGCCAAGAGCAATTAAAGCTAAAATACCAGCCGCGATAAACGCTAGAAATTGTTTCATCTTGTGCTTGCCTCCCTTCGATTTGATACTCTTATCTTAACTATTTTTTCACTTTTCCATAACGAGCTTAAGAACCGTTTTCGACTCAGACTTAAGACTGAGTTGCATTCAGCCTTTTGTAAAAATATGCGGTAGGATAGGATGATTCACTCTTTTATCGCACATAAAAAGCCGTACAGAGAACATTCTCTGTACGGCTTTCATTACTATTCATAAACTTCATTTTAAATTATGCTGTTTTGTGATACTCTTTCTTTCCCGCTACTTTAGAAAACCTCGGGAAACCAATTAATATAGAAATAATTCCACATACTCCAACTAAGATAGGATAAAACGCATATGGTAACAATTCAATCGGAGATAACGCCGCAAATCCTGCTGCCGTTAACATTTGCGCACCATACGGAATTAACCCTTGCACACAACATGAGAAAAGATCTAATACACTCGCTGATTTACGAGGATCAATTTCATATTGATCTGCAATGTTTTTCGCAAGTGGACCTGTAAAAATAATAGAAATCGTATTATTCGCTGTACACATATTCGTCATACTCACTAAGCCAGCGATACCGAACTCTGCTCCTTTTTTCGAACGAATGTTACGAGTTAAAATATTCATTAAATATTGAATACCACCATTATATTGAATCAGTTCGACCATACCACCAATTAAAATAGCAAGTAATACTAACTCCATCATACCGCCCATTCCAGTCGTTACACTTTTAAAGAAACTCTCTAACGTGTAACTCCCATCTAAAAGACCTATAACGCCGGATAGTACAGTTCCACCAGTTAACACAATAAGTACATTCCAACCAAGCAATGCTGTAATAAGTACTCCTGCATACGGTAAAATCTTTATCCAGTCAAAGCTATGCGCTTTAATCTGCGTGTCACTTCCTAAAGTAACGATTACTAATAGTACAACTGTAATAATAGCTGCTGGTAATACAATTAAAAAGTTCGTTTTAAACTTATCTTTCATTTCTGTTCCTTGTGAACGTACAGCTGCGATTGTTGTATCTGAAATAAATGATAAATTATCCCCAAACATCGCCCCACCAACAACAGTAGCCATCGTAAGTGCAATAGAGATATCAGTTTGCCCACTAATACCTACAGCAATTGGTGCTAATGCAGCAATTGTTCCCATTGAAGTTCCCATCGCTAATGAAATAAATGCCCCTATAACAAAAATTCCAGCTACGATAAATCCTTGCGGTAAAATGGATAACGCTAAATTAACTGTAGAATCAACGCCGCCCATCCCTTTTGCTGTTTCAGAAAATGCTCCTGCAAGTACAAAAATCAGAACCATAATCATAATATCCGGGTTCCCTGCACCTTTAGCAAATCGTTCTACTTTTACATTAAAACTTTCTTTACGATTCATTGCTAAAGCGACTCCTACAGCAATTGAAATTGCTACAAGTATCGGCAATTTATAGAAATCACCTGTAATAATTCCAGAACCAATAAATAGCGCCAAAAATATCCCAAGTGGTAATAAAGCCAAACCATTTCCTCTCGTTTCTTTCAAAGTACCATCTCTCCCTAGTTTCAACCTTTTTCTAATGAATAACAAAAGACCTCTTCCAATGAGAAGAGGTCTTATACATCTATAAGGAACGCTCTTCTCATCTTTCAAGCACATGCTTGCTGGATTTGGCACAGCACTCTGAAATCGAGTCCGCTGCCGAGGCATCGTAGGGCCAGTCCCTCCGCCTCTCTTTATAAGAAGGTTTCATATTTATTTTTTAATAATAATTTCTTCCCTAACTTTACTCGCTTACAAAACAAAAGTCAATTATTTTTTGTATAGATTTTTTTGGTAATTATACAAAAATTTGAATACAACAATCATTTTAACTTTTTGATTTCTTCTTCCAATATTGAAATCCAATAAAATTCACTATTTTTTATTGCATCTATTATCCATTTCGTAGTGTACCAAGCTAACTCATACTCTTCTTTTGTAACATCGCCACTTTTATAAGCATCCTCTAGCTCATCTTCATCCAATATATACATTTTACCGTTCGGTAATAACACTACATCTAAATATAAATCATCAAAATACGGTAAACCACGGTCGTCAATTTTATATTCTTTCGCCACATCGATATAATATTGCACTAATTTTTTCTGATCATCTAACATAGCTGTAATCGCAAAGTTTTTCCCGTCTATGAAATATTGAATCCACGTATATTGATTCCCTGCGATACAAAGTTCTTTACTATCATATTCTTTACAACTAGGTTCTCTTACCTTTTTTATTTCTAATATTCCTAGCATTCCTTCTTCCACTTGCTTAACCGTATAATCCTTCTCTATTAGTCGCTTCCACGAAGAACCGTCACCATATTTACGTTTCATTACGTCCGCTCCCCTTCTATATAGAAAAGCCCCCACATATTATGTGAGAGCTTGTTCAAATTATAATTAAGCTGCTTGACCTTTTTCAGAAATCTCTTTCAAATAAGCTTGTCCTTTTTCAGCGTCATATTGACCTTCCCACTTAGACATAACTACAGCTGCTAAAGAGTTTCCTACAACGTTAACTGCTGTACGAGCCATATCTAAAATACGGTCAATACCAGCGATAAAGGCTAAACCTTCAGCTGGAATACCTACTGTACCAAGTGTTGCTAATAATACAACGAATGATACGCCCGGTACACCCGCAATACCTTTTGATGTAACCATTAATACAAGTAATAATGTAATTTGTTGTGTAATGGATAATTCAATACCGTACATTTGCGCTAAGAAAATTGCTGCAATTGCTTGATATAAAGTTGATCCATCTAAGTTAAATGAATAACCTGTCGGAATAACGAAAGATGTAATTGCTTTCGGACAACCGAATTTCTCCATTTTCTCCATGATTTTTGGTAAAACTGTTTCTGAACTTGCTGTAGAATATGCTAAGATCAGCTCGTCTTTTAAAATCTTAAAGAATTGGAAAATGTTAATTCCAAATAGTTTCGCTGTAAGTCCTAGTATGACTACAACGAAGAAAATCATCGCACCATATACAACTATGACTAATTTCCCTAATGGAATTAATGAAGATAAACCAAACGTCGAAACTGTTACACCAATTAATGCGAATACACCAAACGGTGCAAATTTCATAACTTGGTTAGTCACGTAAAACATCGCATCTGCTACACCTTGGAAAAATTGAAGAACCGGTCTTCCTCTTTCACCAATCGCCGCAACTCCTAAACCAAATAGTACAGAGAAGAAGATAATCGCAAGCATATCGCCCTCAACCAATGATTTCATAATATTCGTTGGAACGATATTCACAAATGTATCTGCAAACGAATGACTTTGTACTTGAGCTGTTGTTTCTGCATATTTAGAAATATCAGTCTTTGTTAATTGATCCATATTCACGCCTTTTCCTGGTTGGAAAATATTCGCTACCAGTAGACCAACAACAATTGCAATTGTTGTAATAATTTCAAAATAAAGAATTGTTTTCCCGCCTAATCGGCCTAGTTTTTTAACATCGCCAACACCAGCAACTCCAACAACAATACTTGCTACAACAATCGGCACAACGATCATTTTAATTAATCGGATAAAAATATCACCAATTGGTTTTAGGTACCCTACAACTGTGCTATCGCCATAAAAAATTGCCCCCACCGCGATACCTAGGGCAAGTCCAATTAAAATTTGCCATGCAAGTCCTATTCTTTTCATATTTGTTGTAACCCCCTCTTCGATGTGTCACTCTACCTCTCATTCTATATCTATAAAACTTGAAATTAAGAGTATTACATATTATTCGACAATTCACTACATTTTGTCCCTGTTAAAAATCATAAATCAAAAAATTAAATCTGACAACAAAATAACTTTTCCTGAACACAAATAATTTTCTTGACAAAAATAAAACCCATGTCAGAAAACCTAACATGAGAACGATTCCTCACTAGTATTTTAGTGGGTTTTCAACTTGAATTTCACTATATAAAATCACGATTTTTTCCCTTTATTTTACAGATAAAATCTAGAATACACCTTTGTTGCACAAACTAAAAAAGTAAAATCACCATTACAAATACTGTTGAAAAATGATAAATTCCGACAAAACTTAGCAACTTTATAAAATTTTCTTTACATTATGGTTACAACGATAGACACTCTTCTTCTTATGATATATAACATTCATAGGGAAAGGAGCCAGACAACCATGAAAAAGAAATTTGCAGCGTTTAGTGTTTTAGCAGCAGGAACACTTTTTGTTTCTCCGTTACTTTCACCCGTATACGCTGAAACGAATCAAGATAAATTATCTAATATTCAATCTGAATTAGAAGGAAAACAAAATGACTTACAAAATAAATCAGTTGAGAAAGAACAAATAGAAAAAGAAATTCAAGAATTACAAAAGAAAATCGACGATTTAACTACTTCTATTAATAAAAACGAAGCTGAATTAAACGATACAAAAAAAGAAATTAGTAAAACACAACAAATAATTACTGAAAAAAAGAAACATATAGAGCAATTACAAACAAACATAGATACGCGTCAGGAAGTTATTAAACAACGTTTACAATCTATGCAAGAAAAACCTCGTACAAACATCATCACAGAGGTATTAACAAATTCTACAAACATTGCTGATCTTGTTGATAATATGTACTCTGTAAGTTTAATTTTAAACAATGATACAGATATTGTTAAAAAGCAAACAACTGACCAAAATGCTGTGACGAAAGAAAAAGAGGCTGTTGAGAAAAAAGAGCAACAACTGAAAGAATCCGAGCAAAAATTAGAACAAAAACAGCAAGAATTACAAAATAACCAACAACAGCAGCAAACCTTTATTAGCGATCTACATACGAAAGTAGCAAAAGTAGATTCAGAGATTGAAGGATTAGAAGAATCTAAAGGCATTTTAGAAAATCAGCGTCAAGCTGTTCAAAAAGCAATTGAAGAAGAAAAACGTGCCGAAGAGGCTCGTAAAGCTGAAGAAGCTCGTAAAGCTGAAGAAGCTCGCAAGGCAGAAGAAGCTCGTAAACAAGCCACTACATCTGCTCAAACAGCTCAAGCAGCTCCAACACCACACGATACAAATATTGGCGGGTTTATTAAGCCAGCAGCTGGATCAAAAACTTCTGGGTTTGGCGTGCGCTCTATAGATAACCATAAAGGAATCGATATCGCAGCCTCAGGAACCGTTCCAATTATTGCCGCTGCTGATGGTGTTGTTATTCGCTCAGAATTATCATCTAGTTACGGAAACGTTGTGTACTTATCTCACCGTATAAACGGAAAAACATATACGACAGTATATGCTCATATGAGTAGCCGTTCTGTATCAAATGGACAAACTGTAAAACAAGGCACTCAACTTGGATTCATGGGAAATACTGGCCAATCATACGGGCAGCATTTACACTTCGAACTTCACCTTGGAGAATGGAATGTCGGTAAGACAAACGCAGTGGATCCATCTCCTTATATCGGATTATAAAAAAAACTCGGTTCATACCGAGTTTTTTTATTTCCACTTCACACACTATAGGCATTCCACATAGACTACAACTAAATGCCCATATTTTACGAGGTGAATCATATGAATACACAATTACAACAGAAAATAGAAGAAGCTAGAGAAACTTACATTGGCCGGTTATTTACATTTGGCGGCTCAGCATTATTTTTAATCGGATCATTCATTGCAGTCGTCACAGCCTATAAAGCGTATAATCGTTTATTGAATACACCTACAACATAATAAAAAGACGGAGAAATCTCCGTCTTTTTATTATGCAAACATTTTAAATACGCCTATCGCATTTAAAAATACAATAATTACCGTTACTGGAATAACATAACGAAGTAAGAAGAACCAAATATTAAATAATGTTTTCCCTTTCGTTTCCGTAACTTCTAATTCTTTCATTAACATTTCTTTACTCATTTTATTTGGTACGAATAGCGAAATGGCTAGTACTCCGAGCGGCAGTAATACATTACTTACCGAAAAATCGACGAAATCAAAGAATGTCTTACCAAATATTTTCACATCACTCATAATTCCAAACGATAATGCTGACGGGATTCCAACTGCAAAAATAAGAATACCAATTAATAATGATGCTGACGGACGCTTTTTCTCATTATCTTTCGCAACAGATGCTACTACAATTTCAAGCATGGAAATCGCAGATGTTAAAGTTGCAAAGAAAAATAAAACTAAAAACATAATGAAGAAAAATTGTCCAAATGGTATTTTCGCAAATACTGCTGGAAGGACGATAAACAGTAGTCCTGGTCCTTCAGTCGGCTTAACGCCTAATGCGAAAATCGCCGGGAAAATTGCTAATCCTGCAAGTACTGTAATAAAAACAGTTAAACTTACAATAGACGTTGCTGATTTAGCTAAATGTTCTTCTTTCTTCAAGTACGAACTATACGTGACCATTACTGAGGCACCTACTGTTAGCGAGAAGAACGATTGTCCCATCGCGTATAAAATCGTATCTGCTGTCAGCTTTGAAAAATCTGGTTTCAAAAAGAACTCTACCCCAGCAAAAGCACCATCGAGTGTTAACGCACGAATAATGATTGCAATAAACAAAATAAATAATAGTGGCATCATATACTTACTTGCCTTTTCTATTCCCTTCTCTACACCTTTACTTACTACAAAAATAGTACAAAGCATAAAGATAAATTGCGCTCCAATCGCACTTACTGGATTTGAAATCGTTTCACCAAATAATTTTCCATAATCAACAACACCATTCCAAAAGCTTCCTGTAACACTATAGTATAAGTACAGTAAAATCCATCCACCTACGACACTATAGAAAGAGAGTACACTAAAACAAGTTACAACTCCCATACGACCAATCCAAGGATATAATTTACTATTTGGTACTAGTACTTTATAAGCTGTAACTGCCTCTTTTTGGGTGCTACGTCCAATGACAAATTCCGCTATTAGAAGAGGCATACCTATAAATAAAGTTAATAGTAAAAATACAAGGAAGAATGCGCCTCCCCCACCATTACCTGCAACATATGGAAATTTCCATATGGCACCAAGACCTACTGCGGCTCCGGCTGCTGCGAGTACAAAGCCTATTTTCGACGTCCATTGCTGTGTTTCTTTCATCATAAATTCTCCTTTTCTGAATATTTAAACTTTTGTTAATTATACACTTTCATTTCATACTCGCACACCTCCTTTAGAAAATAAAAAAGTCCCCTACACGCAAATATGCATGTAGAGGACGATATATGTAATGTAAATACCGTGGTACCACCTCAATTGGATTGATAAATCCCACTTGTTCAAGTACAGGAAAATTCCGATACTCTATCCTTTTAACGGCGGAACCCGGGTTGCCTACTACAATGTTCAACATACCTCTCGCAAGCCCATTCTGTATATTTTATCGTACCGGGCTCACACCTTCCCCCAGCTCTCTGAACGTATCAAATATACATACTCTTCTTGCTCATCGATTTCATCTATTGAAGTTACTTGTGATTATAAATTATATTTTTATAGTTGTAAAGTACAATTTATTCATTATCCTATATGAACTCTTCTCTCTAATTCTTGTAAAAACAATTCTCTTTTTTGTTCATTTTGAACATATACCGACTTTAATACTTCTTGCAACAATATATTTCTCTCTCTTTTCTCTATTTGTAGTTCTTTCACTTTTATTCTAACTTCGGATAAAAAATCAAGATACGATTCATACGCCTCATCATATTTATTTGCAATATCATCACGAATTTTTTTTGCAAGTTTCGGACTCGCTCCTCCTGTAGAAACAGCCACATTCAATAATCCACGATGAATTGCCGCTGGAAAATGAACATTACCACTTTCCGGGTTCGTAATAACATTTACTAACTGATTTTCTGCGCTATCTTCAGCAACTTGTTCATTTAATACGGCATCACTACTCGCTGCAACGACCAAAAAAGCACCTTTAATGTCACTTTTTTCATACTCCCTTTGATACCAACGAATTTTCTTTTCTTCCACAAGTTTCACTAAATTCGCATCCAATTCAGGACTTACCACAACTATATCCGCACCTTGTTTTAGTAAAGGAATAATTTTGAATCCCGCGACTTTTCCTCCACCAATGACAACAATACGTTTCTTCTCAACTCGCACTGTAAGTGGATACATATTGATCTCCCTTCAATAATTTCTTCGTTTTCTGAATTAACATATATTGAAATGCTTCATTCTTTCCTAAATACGGACTTATTTTTATCTCATCCAACTCATATTGGCGCACTTCTTTTTCAATATGTTTCATAAGTAAACCTGTAAATAATAAGTAAGGCAGTACAACGATATTCTTTTCTTTTCGTTCAACAACTTCCTTTAACTTCTCCTCAAATTTCGGCTCGGCAGCCGCTAAATAACAAACCTCTACTTTTTTAATTTTCTCTTCATGTTGAAATAAAGAAGCAATCCAGTTTATATCTCTTAATACTTCAGGATCACTACTCCCTCTTGCTACGAGAAGTAGCGTCACTTCATTCTTATCTTCCTGTTCAATGCCACTTCCACTATACACCGATTTCACAAGTGTTTCTGATACACCAAACGGGTTACCGTAGGTCACTTTAACATTCGAAAATTGATTATTTAACTTTTCCAATTCAAACGGTATATCTTTTTTCACATGACCTGCCGCTAATAAAAAAACTGGAATAACAATAATCTCTGTAGCACCACGCTTCACACATGTACGGAACCCTTCCTTAATCGTTGGGCTCGCTAACTCTAAAAAACAAACTTCTTGAATACTTGCCTCTACACGGTTCATGCATGACGTAATAAATGCAACCGCTTCTTCTTTAGCTGCTTTCAAACGACTTCCATGGCATATATATAAGATGGCTTTCATTTTATAACACTCCACTTACTTGATAGGTACTTTCTGTCTGTTTCTCAAACCAATGGATTTTTTCTCGAAAACGGACCACTTCTCCAATTACAATCATGCTCGGATTTTGAATTTGTTCTTTTTTTGCAACATCCACAATTGTTCCTAACGTCCCAACAACTGTGCGCTGCATTGATGTCGTTCCCCGTTCAATAATAGCAGCAGGTGTACTTTTGTCTTTTCCATGCTTCATCAGTTGTTCACATATGTAGGGTAAATTGCTAACCCCCATATATACAGCTAAAGTCTCTACACCTTTCGCTAAATTTTCCCACTTCACTTCTTCTTCAGCACCTTCTTTCCTATGCCCTGTCACAATAGCAAAACTTGCACTTGCATCACGATGTGTCACTGGAATGCCAGCATAAGCAGGAGCAGCTATTCCAGCTGAAATACCAGGAACGATTTCAAATGGTACCCCTTGCTTTGCTAACGCTTCAGCTTCTTCTCCTCCTCTACCAAATACAAATGGATCCCCGCCCTTTAGCCTCGTTACAACTTTTCCCTTTTTCGCATATTTAATAAGAAACGTGTTAATCGTCTCTTGCTTCATCGTGTGATAATTTGGTAGTTTTCCGCAATAAATTAAATCCGCTTCAGGCTTTGCATGGGAAAGCAACTCTTTATTCACGAGACGGTCGTATAAAATAACATCTGCCTTCTTAATACATTTCAACCCTTTCACAGTAATTAAATCTGGATCACCAGGACCTGCACCAACGATATAAACCTTCCCCATCATCTCTCCTCATTTCTACTATTAAAGTGAAACTTCCATCCTTATATACGAATGGAAGTTTTCATTATTTCGTATTACCTTTTTCCTACTCATGAATAACAAATGCTGCACCTTTTCGAATCTTCTTTTTTTCAAATAGAGAAATCTCCTTTACTTCTGGTAACGGTAAAAAATGCTTTTCAAGCTCTATCTCCGCGAGCTTAAATGCCTGTTCTTCACTTTGAGCAACAACAACAATCGGAACAATACTATTTACTAACACAGCTTCAAATCGATATAAATCCATATTGTCCCTCCTAAGACGCTATTACTTCTTCTAACACAGTATTTAACGCTATTTGTAATGTC
Source organism: Bacillus sp. K2I17 (assembly GCF_002209985.1). Classification (NCBI taxonomy): domain Bacteria; kingdom Bacillati; phylum Bacillota; class Bacilli; order Caryophanales; family Bacillaceae; genus Bacillus; species Bacillus sp. K2I17. The sequence goes on along the minus strand of NZ_NJGF01000007.1, from coordinate 32,361 downwards.
TCTATACCAACACGGCTGACAAAATCATAAAATGTTTCAGCTAGTAATTTATTCTCTTTGAAATAGCTTATAAATGATGCAAGTACATCAGGTAGATCCTCGCCATCTATTTTCCCTTTTAACTTTTGGTTATAAGCACCGCCATCTAACAGCGTTCCACCTACGTATATTTCAAATGCTTCAACAATTCCTTTTTCCTTCGTTTTCATTTTCACCCCTTGCAATCCAATGTCAGCAATTTGACGTTGCCCACATGAATTCGGGCATCCTACCATATGAATACGAACTGGAACATCGAGTGCAATTTGTGTATCTAAGTACTCTGCGATTTTGCGTAATCTTTCTTTCGTTTCTACTAAAGCAAGATTGCAATACTCAATACCGGTACAGGAAACCGCATGACCAATAAATGATTTAGGACTTGCTGATATGGCTTTAAACAACGGCTCATTTAGTAAACCTGTTACATTTTTTGGCGGAACATTCGGAATAATGAAGTTTTGCGAATTACATGTACGAATCTGTCCATTTCCATACTGCTTAGCAATTCTTGCAATCTCAAACATTTCTTCTGCATGTAGACGTCCTACCGGCACATTAAAACCTACATATTTTAGTCCATCTTGTTTTTGATCTTGAACACCATAAAAGTATCCCGCATTCCATCCTTTGAGAGCACTTTCTCCTTTACTTTGCAATGGTCCTATATACTCTATTAGTTTCTCTTTAAATCTCTCTGCTCCCCAGTCTGCAACTAGAAATTTCAAACGAGCTAAATGACGTTTTTCACGGTATCCAAAATCACGGAATATCGTAGCAATCGCAATTGCTACCGCCTTCACTTCTTCTGGTAAAACGAATACATCTAATTCATCAGCTAAATATGGACGGGCTGATAATCCACCGCCTACTTTTATATGAAAACCAACTTTTTTCTCACCATCTATCTCTTTCGTTGCAGGTGTAAATGCAACACAGTTAATCTCTGCGTTTGCTGAATTATAAATGTTAGAACTAATAGACATTTTAAATTTACGCGGTAAGTTAGAAAACTCTTCATTATGTTGGAAATAATCATATACCTCTTTCACAATACCCGTTGTATCAAACAGTTCATTTGCATCAATACCAGCAAGTGGATTCCCTGTAATATTACGCGTTATATCACCACACGCCCCCGCTGAAGATAACCCAACTCTTGCTAATCTTTTAAAAATATCTGGAATTTGATGAATTTCTAACCAATGAAACTGAATCGCCTGTCTTGTCGTAATATCTATTACGTCACGCCCATAATCCTCAGCGATAGAAGCAAGCACTTCTGCCTGTGCATTCGTAATAATCCCTGAAGGAATATTTACACGCATCATAAAATATCCAGCTTCTTTCGGTCTTTGTAAATATAACCCTGCCCATTTGAATGCGTCCCACTCTTCTTTCGGAATAGATTCGAAGCCATTTTCTGCATAGTAAGGAATATCATTAAAGATTTCCAATCCATCTTTTTTCAATTTATTTTTCTCAGTCTGATTTAATTTTTCATTGTTAGCCCATACTTTTTCATAACTCATTTTTTATCCCCCTATATAAAACTACGCTCTTGTAAGTACTTCACGATTTGTTCTGCACATTCTTCAATAGAATACTTGTGCGTTTCTACAATTAACTCTGCTTTCTCTGGCTCCTCATACGGTGAATCAACACCAGTAAACTCTTTAATATCACCCTGTCTTGCCTTTTTGTATAACCCTTTTGGATCACGTTTTTCACACTCTTCAATTGGACATTTTACAAACACTTCTATAAACTCATCTGCTGCTAATAGATCTCTAACTTGTTTTCGGTCTACTCGAAACGGTGAAATAAACGCTGTAAGAACAACAGTACCTTGATCTACAAATAGCTTCGCCACTTCACCAATCCGTCTTATATTTTCCATACGATCACTTTCAGAAAAACCTAAGTCTTTATTTAAACCGTGGCGTACATTATCTCCATCTAGTACATAGTTTCCAATATTCTTTTCAAATAGTTTACGAGCAACCGCGTTCGCCACCGTAGATTTACCTGAAGCTGATAGACCAGTAAACCAAACTACAAAACTATGATGCCCATTTCTTACTCTTCTCTCATCTTTTGAAACAGATGCTGTATGCCAAGTAATATTCGTATCCATGTCATTCTCTCCCTATTCTGTTACTACTTCTTTTTTCAAACCTTTAATTAGCACTTCCACTACTTCTTTACGACTAAATGTACTCGGCGGAACCTCACCGTTTCTTAATAGTTCTCTTACTTTCGTACCTGATAAAATGACATGATCCTCTTTTCCGTGTGGGCATGTTTTCGTCGAAGCCATCGCTTCACACTTCGTGCAGTAAAAACTATGTTCAAAAAATAATGGTGTAATCCCTAACTCTTCCACTGTAAAGTTTGTAAAAATTTCTTGTGCTTCATAAGTCCCGTAATAATCTCCTACTCCTGCATGATCACGTCCTACGATAAAGTGGGTGCATCCAAAATTCTTTCTGACTATTGCATGGAATATCGCTTCCCTCGGTCCTGCGTAACGCATTGCTGCAGGAAATACACCTAAAAAGACACGATCTTTCGGATAATAGTTTTGAAGTAATACTTCATAGCTTTCCATCCTTACATCAGCAGGAATATCGTCCGATTTCGTTTCCCCAACGAGTGGATTTAAAAAGAGACCATCTACAATTTCAAGGGCAGATTTTTGAATGTATTCATGGGCACGATGTACCGGATTTCTCGTTTGAAATCCAACCACTGTTTTCCAATCACGTTTTTTAAATTCTTCTCTCGTTTCAATTGGATCTAAATGATAAGAAGGAAACGGATTATTTTCAAAGCGTTTTGTAAGAATAATAGCTCCCCCGACATAAACGTTCGGTCGTTCATATAATTTTTTCACTCCTGGATGAGCCTCATCCGTCGTTTTATACACAAGTAACGCTTCTTTTTCCTTGTCAGGCACAAAAATATCTTCTATTTGAATGACACCATATACATTTTCAGCATTAACAAGTTTTACTTCCTCTCCAGCTTTTAGACTCTCTGCTACTTCTTCTGTTACTGGTAATGTAATCGGTATACTCCATATGCTCCCGTTTGCTAAGCGAAGCGTTTCTACGACCGAATCATAATCTTTCTTTCCTAAAAAACCAGTAAGTGGGCTATATCCCCCTGTCGCTAATAGCTCTAAATCACTTAACGCAATGTTGTCTAGTTCAATTTCTTTTTCGATTTGTGATACGTCGTAAGTCTCGTCTATACGATTTATTAATTCGTTTCTTGTACTCATTTTCTATTTCCTCTCTTAGCTTTATTTTCAAATTCATCTTATTGGTAATGAAGACCACATTCTGTTTTCACTTTCCCAGACCACCTACCATCTCTCGAATCGCCACCCTCACCTACAGGTAACGTACACTTCTCACACCCAATACTTGGATATCCAACATCATGCAGCGGGTTATACGGTAAGCTATGTTTGTATACATATCGCCACACTTCTTTCCACGTCCAATGAATGAGTGGACAAACTTTAATAGATTGAAAGCGATGATCTTGATTTATAAACTTTGTATGCTTACGTGTTTCTGATTGTTCCCTCCTTAAGCCCGATATCCAAGCTTTTTCCGCTGCTAATGATTTTTCTAACGGTAAAATTTTTCTAATTTTACAACAAAGATTCGGATTACTTTCCCATAATTTCTCACCATGCAACTTCGCTTGTTCATCAAGCGTAAGTTCCGGCTGTTTTTCTATAATATTTAATGAAGGAAATCGTTTCCGCACTTTTTGAATTAATTCATACGTTTCTTGAAAATGAACATTCGTATCTAAAAATACAACTTTAGCAGATGGATTTACTTGGTTTATAAGATGTAGCAATACCATCCCTTCCACTCCGAAGCTACATGCGTATACAATTTCACTTTTATATTCTTTATAAGCCCAACTTAATACAGATAGCGCGCCTTTCGTTTCATCTTCTTCTGAAAATGAAACATTATTTTCTTCCCACGTTTCATACGTCAACATGTTCTTTCCCCCTGTAAAAGCAAAAAGACGGTTTTAACCTAATATAATAGGTTAAAACCGCCTCTAGTTTTTCTAGTCAGCGCTTTTTACTTTAAACGTACCTTTTCACTTTTCTCTAATTGAATGACTTTCCCATCTTGCACAACAATTGTAATTGAACCATATTTCATATCAGCAAGCATCGCTTGAATTTTCTCAGATACTTCCTCAAAATGTTCCCGTACGCTCACGCGAACAGCCCCCCTTTTTATTCATAAAAAAAATCTTTCCCATTTCGAAAAGACTGTTCGGTAATATATTTTACCTTATCTTTCAAAATGGATTCCATTTTGCTGGATTTAGCACCTTGCTTTCTATAAGCAGGTTGCCGAGCTTCTTCGGGCCAGTTCCCTCCGCTTCTCTTGATAAGCTTTGTATTTGTATTTTATCACAATTCTGATTTTTTTCAATCCTAGTTTTCCGATATATTTTAATTATTTTGTTTTATAAAAAAGGAATTGCCCATCCGAACAACTCCTTTTTCCCATTCACACAAGTTCTTTAATACGTATGCGATCGTTCCCAATAATATTTTCATATGTTTCACGCTCTACAACAATTTGTGATGTGCCGCCTTTCGCGAAGACGACAGCTGGTCTACGAATCCGATTATAATTATTCGCCATCGAGTATCCATATGCCCCTGTACAAGAAATTGCTAATAAATCGGCTGAAGCAACTTTCGGTAGAGTGATATCCCAAATTAACATATCTCCACTCTCACAGCACTTCCCAGCAATCGAGACAAGTTCCTCATTCTCATCATTCCCTCGATTCGCTAACATCGCTTCATAACGAGCGTTATATAAAGCAGGTCTTAAATTATCAGTCATCCCACCATCCACTGATACATATTTCCGAATACCAGGAATATCTTTCACAGATCCGACTGTATAAATTGTCGTTCCAGCATCCCCTACAATACTACGGCCTGGTTCAACCCATATTTCTGGCAGGGGATAATTACATACTGTAAATTGTTCCCTCACAGCACTTGTTACAGCTCGCACATATGTCTCAAGAGTTAATGGTGTATCTGACTCTGTGTAGCGTATTCCGAATCCTCCGCCTACATTTAGCACTTTTACTACATAGTTTGTTCGCTCTCTCACTTGTTCTAAAAATTGACGAAGAACTTCAATCGCTCGCACAAAGCCGGCCGTTTCAAATATTTGTGATCCGATATGTGAATGAATTCCTAACACATTATAATTTGATTTTTGTAAAGCAATCTCAATTACTTGCATCGCTTGACCATTTGACACGCCAAATCCAAATTTCGAATCATCTTGGCCTGTTGTAATATATTCATGTGTGTGCGCCTCTACTCCGGGCGTTACACGAATTAATATGTTCACAAATTTCCCATGTTGCACTGCTAAATCATGCAAAATTTCTAATTCCAAGAAATTATCTACGACAAAACAACCAATATTCGCCTGAAGAGCCATCACAATTTCTTCTTCTGTTTTATTATTGCCGTGAAAATGAATGCGTGATGCCGGAAATCCTGCTTGCAGCGCAGTATATAATTCTCCTCCAGAAACAACATCTAATGACATATTCTCTTCACGAGCCACTCGGCACATCTCCATGCACAAGAACGCCTTGCTTGCATATGCTACTTGATAAGAGAAACCACTTTCTTTAAACGCACGATGAAACGCGCGGCACTTTCCTCGAATTGACTCTTCATCGTATACATAAAGTGGTGTTCCGTATTGTTTTGCTAGCTGCGTCGTATCGCATCCTCCAATTTCTAAGTGTCCTTGCCCATTGATTCGGCTCGTGCCGTGTAAATACATTTGAATTCCTCCCTTATTTCCTCTAAAACTCATAACCCCAATCTTCTATTCATTGCAGCACGCTTTTAGATAGACAAAAAACGCGCGGAACAATGTTCACACGCGTTTCTTATTAGGAAAAATATATATTGAAAAAATAAACGAGTTGTTATCTCCTCAAAATAAGAAACCGCATCAACATCTCCAAATAGCTCTCCATAAAATAAATATTATGACAGTACTACATTTATTCAATGCAGTCCCAATATATGAATAAGATGGTTATTCTTATATTTCGGCAATAGTCCCTTTCAACCTATGATCACAGATTCCATTAAATCTCCCATAGCTTACTCTTTCCTATCGCGGCCTCTACCTTTGAGAGTAGATGAGGTAAGTCTATTTAATTTTCAAACATCTAATTGTTGCTATTAACAATACCAAAGGACCATTTTATTTGTCAAACAATTTTTTATATTGTTTTTTTACAGTTTAATTTCGTATCATTTGGTAAGCGCTTTACTGAAATCTTTGACACTTCCCATTCGCCTTCTTCATTATTAAATGTAATCGTTACCTTCTCAAATGGTGGAGCAATTTTCCCAGCAACTCGTTCATACTTCGTTACTTCAATACTTGCTTGAAATAAATATGTACCGCTATACACTTTTTTTAAACTAATAATTTTAGGACATTGATAAGGCTTCAAGCTCCCATATTGTTTTTCAATTGCTTTATTTATTTTCGGAAATAAAACAGAATAAAGGGCATCTTCCATAAGAGGTGCATCATATTGGGCTACCGACACACTCGGTGAAGCAAAAAGTATAACACTACTGCATACTATAAAATATAATAATTTTCGCATTATAACCTCCGTATTATTACACGATTCTTTCTGCGCACGATAATTATCATACATAGAAACTCCGTTTTATTGTCTCCCACTGCCCTTTTTCTACTCAATTATTATAAAAAAGTCCACAACTCTCTTTTATTTTCGTATAATGATACTCATAGTATAATAAACATAATAACAAAGGACTGTTCGTATATATAAAATGAGGCGCTAATCAAACCGGCTCACAAGAACTGTCATGCTTTTTAGGAGAGGAGTATATTATGCTACAACGTCTGTTTCCAAAACTGCGATTTGCACTCGTTGCAGTCGTTTTATTATGGATAAAAACATATATTGTGTACAAGCTAGCATTTGATATTAAAATTGATAACTTCTTTGAAGAATTTATGCTTTTTATTAATCCACTAGCTGCGTTACTTTTATTTTTCGGTTTTGCTTTACTTGCATCTAAACACCGAAACCGTATTATAGTTGGAATCAGTTTTATACTGTCCTTTATTTTATTTGGAAATGCAATGTTTTATGGGTTTTATAACGATTTCGTTACGTTCCCAGTTTTATTTCAAACAAATAATATGGCTGATTTAGGGACAAGTATAAAAGAACTCTTTACGTACAAAACATTACTTTTATTTGCAGATGCAATTATTTTAATGTTTCTTTCACGTAAATTCCCAGCATTTTGCGACAAGACGCCACTTTCTCGCTCTGAGAAGCGAACTTTCTTTAGCGGTGTAACAGCTCTATTAGCATTACAAATTGTCGTTTCAGTTATTTATAAGCCACAAATGTTCTCACGCTCATTTGATCGTCAAACTGTCGTGAAAAATTTAGGTTTATACACATATCATCTATTTGATATTACACTTCAATCTAAATCTTCGGCTGAACGTGTATTTGCAAGTGGTGACGGGTTCTCTGAAATTAAAAACTATACAGACTCAAAAGATAAGCAAGTTGATAAAAACTTATTTGGAGCTGCAAAAGGTAAAAATGTAATTTTGATTTCAATGGAATCTACACAAAGTTTTGTTATTAATAAAAAAATAAATGGAAAAGAAATCACTCCATTTTTAAATGAATTTATTAAAGATAGTTTTTATTTCGATAACTTCTATCATCAAACGGGACAAGGTAAAACTTCTGATGCTGAATTTATCGTTGAAAATTCACTTTATCCGTTAGACCGCGGTTCTGTATTCTTTACTCACGCAACAAATGAATATACAGCTACACCAGAACAATTAAAAAAATACGGATATTCTTCTGCTGTCTTCCATTCAAACGATAAAACGTTTTGGAATCGTGATGTAATGTATCCTGCACTTGGATATGATCGTTACTTTAATTTAAATGATTACGTAGGCACAGAACAAATGTCTGTCGGTTGGGGATTAAAAGATAAAGGGTTCTTTGAACAATCGATTCCAAAGCTAAAATCTTTACCACAACCGTTCTATACAAAATTTATTACTTTAACAAATCATTTTCCATTTCTTCTAAATCCAGAAGATCAATATGTTGATGAGTTTAATTCGGAAAGTGGTGTTGTAAACCGCTACTTCCCAACCGTTCGTTACACGGATGAAGCTCTTAAACTATTTATTAAACAATTAAAAGAGGAAGGACTGTATGATAATTCCGTTATTGTCATTTATGGAGATCATTACGGTATTTCTGAAAACCATAATGCAGCTATGGCTCAGTTCCTTGGTAAAGACGCTATTACACCGTTTGATTCTATGCAATTACAACGCGTCCCTCTCATTATTCATGTACCTGGTCAAAAAGGAAAAGTCATTTCTAAAGTATCTGGTCAAATTGATATTAAACCAACGCTACTTCATTTACTTGGTATTAAAACAAATCAATCAGTTGAATTTGGAACTGACCTATTTATTAAAGAAGAAGATCCACTTATGGTAATGCGTGATGGTAGCTTCGTTTCGGAAAACTATGTTTATACAAAAAACATGTGCTATAAACGAAATACAGGTGAAGAAGCGGACATTTCATTATGTCAACCAAATATTGAAAAAGCAAAAACTGAATTGAAACTCTCCGACAAACTCATTTATGGAGACTTATTACGTTTCGATCCTAACAATCGTTATAAAACCGGAACAATGACAACGAAATTTGAATAGCGCCAGAAGCAACTTTTATAAAAGTTGCTTCTTTTTTTACTTATTTTTCAAATCATTCCGCTATGAAATCTTTCACAAATTGGGAATTTTTTTCGTATGAGGAAGAAATTTATGGTATGATAAAATAAGTAAAATTTCATAAACTAATTAAGAATTTATTACAGAAAGCAAGGGATCAGATTTTGTATAGAGCAGCTATTCCAAACTTATTTACGCTCGGAAATTTATATAGTGGATTCTTATCAATCGGCTATGCATCTTTAGGATATTATAAATCAGCTGCTATTTTAGTACTTATCGGGATGATGTTAGATAGTCTTGATGGACGTGTTGCTCGCTTATTACGTGTTGATTCACAAATGGGAAAAGAGCTTGACTCGCTGGCGGATGTCGTAACATTTGGTGCAGCACCTGCTGTTCTCATGTATTACACATCTTTCTCCAATTACGGAATCATCGGACTATACATAGCGGGACTATTCCCTCTTTTCGGAGCATACCGTTTAGCACGATTTAATGTAACACCATCTTCTACTTCAATGAAATATTTCACTGGCGTACCGATTACAGCAGCGGGAGGGCTTGTTGCTTTCTTAACATTATTTTCACATACCATTCCAAAAATCGTTCTTATTACAGTATTTGTAACGTTCGCATTTTTAATGGTGAGCCGCATTCGTATCCCAAGTTTAAAAGATGTACCAATTCCACGATATAGTATCATTATTACACTATTTTTAGTTGGAATCATTATCACAATGTACCAAACAGGGTTCGGTAATTTTTCTGTTTTCTTATTCATTGCTATTCCACTATATATTTTGTATATGCTATCTCAATTTCTTAGACAAAGACCATCTAAAAGAGCAAATAAAGAAAAATAAGAAACCTTCCGGAATCGGAAGGTTTCTTTTTATTTTGTAACTACTACTTTTTGATTTACAGGTGTTACAGGCTCTTCCCCTTTTAATACGGCTAAAATATTTCTTACTGCCATTTCAGCCATCGCATCACGAGTTTCGAACGTTGCATTTCCTACGTGAGGAGCAAGTACTACATTCTTTAATCCTTTTAGCTCTTCTGTAATTTTCGGTTCAAATTCAAACACGTCAAGAGCTGCTCCTTCAATTTCATTCGTTTTTAATGCATGAGCAAGTGCCGCTTCATTCATAATTGGTCCACGTGAAGCATTTACAATATACGCTGTTTTCTTCATCATTTTAAACTGTTCATCATCAATCATATGATGCAATTTCGGATTATACGCACAATTAATTGTAATAAAGTCTGCTGTTTGTAATAATTCTTCCAATGTTACATATGTTGCTTCCAGTTCACTTTCAGCTTCAGGCTTTCGATTTGGTCCTGTATATAAAACATTCATTCCAAACGCTTTCGCACGCTTTGCAACTGCCTTTCCGATTTCTCCAAGGCCAATAATTCCAATTGTTTTACCGTGTACTTCGCGGCCTAAGAAAAATAATGGTGCCCATCCATTAAATCCAGTTGTACGACATAGCGTATCACCTTCCGGAATTCTACGTGCCGCTGCTAAAAGAAGTGCAAATGTTAGTTCTGCAGTAGCTTCAGTTGATACTTTCGGTGTATTCGATACTACAGTTCCTTTTTCACCCGCATACGTGTAATCAATATTGTCGTAACCAGCACCATAGTTTGCAACAATCTTCAAATTAGGTGCCGCATCAATCACTTCTTTTGTCACCTTTGTAGAAAGTAGGCTTAACAATGCATCTTTGTCTTTTACACGATCTGTTAATTCATCTAAAGAAATTAACGCCTCTTTATCGTACATTTCTACATCATGATCCTTTAATAGTTCTAATCCGATTGCTGGAATTTTCCCTGCTACTAATATTTTTGCCACTACTAACACCTCTTCTATAGAAAATAAGATATCTCTTATCTTTTATTGTAAGAAATCCACATATAAAAACCAAGGAATTTGATTATAGTTTTGAAAATCGACACTTTTCCACAAAAAAAGAGGAGATGCAAGTCTCCCCCTCTTCTTATGCTTTTTCTTGCGATTGTTTTCCAAGCTTCACATCGATCGTTCCCTCTGCAACTGTATCACTAATTTGTTCCTCAATAACGGATTGAGATGTAGCATTCGTTTCAGAAGTATAAGCTTGTTGTTGTGCACCTTGTACATTTTGTTTATTTTGTTGTTTCGCCATTTCTTACCCTCCTTTTTATTCTTTCTTATTTTGAACAAAAAGGGTGGTTTTCATCAAAAAATCGTGATCATTTTGAAATTGTTACTTCTTCTTCCAGTAATCTCATCGTTCTTACTCGTTTCGTAAATGTAGCTATGTGAGAAATATCATGATTACGTAACGTCTTTATATCCTCTTCCACATATTTCCCTAAATCATTCGGATAATGAGCATCTGAGGAGAGAGTAACTGGAACGCCATGCTTAGCTAGTACTTGTAAATATAGCGGACTCGGACACATTTCGCGTACAGGATAGCGATAGTACAATCCTGCATTTATTTCCGTTGCCGTATTTGTTTCTACTAACGCACGCGCAATTTCCTTATAATAAGAAAGTTGTTCATTTTCATCTAACCGATAATTAAATACTTTTATGTTATCAAGATGAGCTATAATATCAAATAAATTAGAGCGAACTGCACACTCAACCGTTTTGAAAAACGTATCATATAAAACATATAAGTCATGTTCCTTAAAATATTCTTTCGTATCTGGATTATCAAATCCCCAGCCATTTAAAAAATGAACAGAACCAATTACATAATCAAAATCTCCTAATGCGAGTAAAGATTGTAATTCTTGTTCACCACCAATAAAATAATCCGCTTCAATTCCAAGTTTAAGCGTAACACCTCTTTTACTCCACCGTTCTTTCGCCTCTTCAATTGCCTTTGTAAAATCATGTAGTGATGTTACCCTTACTTGGTCTAACCATTCCTTCTGTAAACGACCAAGCCTCGAATCACTAATATCGACATACCTTTCATAGTATTCTTTCGCTTCATAAAAACGGTATAAATGATCGACAATACCAACTTCTTTTATACCTTTTTGCAAAGCTTCTTCTAAATATAAATCAATCCATTTCATTGTAAATGGCCCTTCTTTCACACGTCTTTGCAGGCGTTCTTGTGTTTTCACAAGCCATTCCATAGAATGTTTCTCTTCTTTAAGTGGTTCATAATGTTGTAACACTTCATTTATTTTAGCTAGCCATCCTATTGAATATGGCCCTTCTTCTAAATGAATGTGATAATCCACCTTCATCTACATTTCCCCCTTATAATGTATCTATTTCACTTCTGTCCCCTACTCGCGAAAGCTTCCCTTTTCTTTCTGTCACTTCCTCCATAACATCTTCTAATGATATATTTTTTTCAGCTAATAAAACAAAGCAGTGATACAATACATCAACCATTTCTTTCACTAATTCTTCTTTGTCATTATTTTTAGATGCGATAATTACTTCCGTGCATTCTTCACCAATTTTCTTTAAAATTTTATCTTCTCCTTTTGAAAATAAATAATTTGTATACGATTCAGGAAGTGGATTTCCCTTTCGTTCTTCAATTGTTTCAAATAGTAATTTAAAGGCATTTTCCATATGTATCCCCCTATATAATTTGATAGTGAAAACATGTTTTCTCTCCTGTATGACAAGCAGGTCCCACTTGCTTTACGACAACAACAATTGAATCTTGATCACAATCTAAATAAAGAGATTGCACATATTGGACATTTCCTGATGTTTCTCCTTTATTCCATAACGATTGTCTTGAACGAGAATAAAAACATGTTCTTTTCGTTTCTAGCGTTTTTTCATATGCTTCTTCATTCATATAAGCTAGCATTAAAATTTCTTTTGTCCCTTCTTCAATTACAACTGCTGGTAATAATCCTTTTGAAAAGTTAGGTTTCATAACCGCACCTCAACATTTGCATTTCTTAATTTTCTCTTTACGTCCTGCACTGTCGCCTCACCATAATGAAAGATGGATGCCGCAAGTGCTGCATCAACTGTTGTCTTTTGAAAAACTTCTATAATGTGATCAACGTGACCACATCCGCCTGACGCGATGACTGGTACGGAAACGCTTTTTGAAATTTCTTCTGTTAAACGAAGATCATACCCGTTTTTCGTTCCATCTGCATCCATACTCGTTAACAAAATTTCGCCTGCCCCTAGCTCGGCAACGCGTTTTGCCCACCCGATTGCATCCATACCCGTATCAACTCTTCCGCCGTTCACATAAACATTCCACTTTTCTTCTGCTACTTTTCTAGCATCAATTGCTACGACAATACATTGTGAGCCAAAGTGTTCTGCCCCTTCTTCAATTAGCTTTGGATTTCGCACTGCCGCTGAGTTGATTGAAACTTTATCCGCTCCAGCTCTTAGTAAATTGTACATATCTTTAACACTTGAAATCCCCCCGCCAACTGTAAGAGGAATAAATACTTTCGAAGCTGTTTTTTCTACAACATCTATAATTGTTTTTCGTCCTTCATGCGTTGCCGTAATATCTAAAAATACAATCTCATCTGCTCCCGCCTCATTATATAAAGCAGCTATTTCAACAGGATCACCGACGTCTTGTAACCCTATAAAATTTACACCCTTTACGACTCGGCCCTCTTTCACATCTAGACATGGAATAATGCGTTTCGCTAACATAACTTTGTTACCTCTAACACTTCTTCTAAATCAATCGTTTTCTCATAAAGAGCCTTACCAATTATGACGCCGTATATATTCATATCATTTAATTTTTTCACATCTTGAATAGATGCCACTCCTCCAGAAGCAATAAGACGAATGCTCACGCTTTTTTGTAGTAACTCCAATTGCTCTAAATTCGGTCCTGCAAGTGTCCCGTCTTTCGAAATGTCTGTAAACACAATCGTTTGAACACCTACATTCTCCATTTGCTTTGCTAAATCAATGTAAGAAATTTCAGACACATCAAGCCAGCCTCTCGTTGCTACGAAACCATTTTTCGCATCAATTCCAACAATGATTTTCTCTTTATATAGAAGAACTGCTTCTTCTAAAAATTCCTTATCATAAAGAGCAGCTGTTCCTAAAATCACTTTATCTACACCCACTGACAATAACTTCTCTACCGCTACAAGTGATCGAATTCCTCCTCCAACTTGCACAGGAATACGTACTGCCTTGCAAATTCTTTCAATAACGAGCAAATTTACTGACTCGCCAGCAATTGCGCCATCTAAATCAACAATGTGCAACTTTTTCGCTCCCAATTTTTCGAATATAATCGCTTGCGCAACCGGATCTTCATTCATTACGGTTTCTTTACTAAACTCTCCTTGATAAAGTCTAACGCATCGCCCCTCTTTTAAATCGATAGCTGGGAAGATTTCCATGCCTCTACCACCCCTTTGAAATTTTTCAACATTTGCATTCCAATGTCACCGCTTTTTTCAGGATGAAACTGTGCGCCGTATATATTTCCTTTTGCTACAAAACCAGGTACTTTCACTCCATATTCACTTATCCCATACACAATTTCATTTGGACAATCTGCATAATAAGAGTGAACATAATATACGAAAGAACCGTCCTCTACTCCATTCCAAAGTGCTATTTCTCCCTCTTTCTTTAACTCATTCCATCCCATATGTGGAATTTTATAAGGAACCTTTAACTTTCGAATAACACCTGGCAATAAACTTAATCCGTTACAGTCTTGTAGTTCCTCACTTTTTTCAAATAAAAGCTGCATCCCTAGGCAAATGCCCAGAAGCGGTTTTCCTGAACGCCCGACTTCTTTTAACACACGCACTAAATTTTTTTCTTCCAATACATCCATCGCTTTCGGAAATGCACCTACTCCTGGTAAAATCACTCCATCACTTCTAAAAATCTTTTCTTTATCACCCGTTACGATGTACTCTGCTCCAATATATTGTAATGCTTGTTCCACACTGCGAATATTTCCCATTCCATAATCTATAATAGCAATCAATTACAACATCCCTTTCGTGGAATTTACACCAGTAATGCTGGCATTTCTTTCGACTGCTTCTCTAAGCGCTCTACCAAACGCTTTAAATAACGCTTCAACTTTGTGATGTGTATTGCTTCCGTATAAAATGCGAGCGTGTAATGTAATATTGGCAGCATGAGCAACTGCTCTAAAAAATTCTTCTGTTAGTTCTGTATCAAAATCCCCTAGCTTCGGATTCGTTAATTCTCCTTGAAATACAATATGTGAGCGCCCGCTAATATCAATTGCGACAAAACCTAAAGATTCATCCATCGGTACATATGCGGAGCCATAACGGTTAATCCCCTCTTTATTTTGCAATGCTTCTTTCAAACAATTTCCGAGTACAATTCCAACATCTTCAACTGTATGATGCGCATCAACGAATACATCGCCTTCCGCCTCCACTTGTAAACCGAATCTTCCATGCCTTGCAAATAAAGTTAGCATATGATCAAAAAATCCAACTCCCGTTTGTACAGAAACGTTCTTGCCTTCATCAAGCTGCAAACTTAATTTGATTTTTGTTTCTGTCGTCTCACGTATTTGACTGCACTCACGCATTATTCTTCCTCCTCAAATCTTATTTGAATTGCTCTCGCATGCGCATGTAATCCTTCTTTATTGGCAAGTTCTACAATATGATGTTGTACATCTCTTAACGCTTCCTCCGTATAAGACAGAAAGCTTGATTTTTTCACGAAATCATCGACTGATAACGGTGAGAAAAACCTTGCCGTTCCACTTGTCGGTAACACGTGATTCGGTCCTGCTAAATAATCACCGAGCGGTTCCGGTGCATATGGACCAAGAAAGATAGATCCTGCATGTTTCACATAAGCTAGAGCATTCATCGGTTCTTTTATATGTAACTCTAAATGTTCTGGAGCGATTTCATTCGATAATTGTAGCGCCTCATCTAAAGAAGGAACGATAAAGATAGCTCCATTTCTATTTATCGATTCACGTGCAATTTCGCTTCTTGGTAATGTTTCTAACTGTCTTTCTATCTCTCTTTCTACTTCTTTTGCTAACTCTATATTCGTTGTAATACAAATTGCTGTTGCTCTCTCGTCATGTTCTGCTTGTGATAATAAATCAGCAGCGATATATTTTGCATTACCGGTTTCATCAGCAATAACTACAATTTCTGACGGTCCAGCAATCATATCGATATTTACTATTCCGTATACTTCTCGTTTCGCCAGAGCGACGTACAAATTTCCTGGTCCAACTATTTTATCTACTTTTGGAATCGATTCCGTCCCATATGCTAAAGCAGCAATTGCTTGCGCACCACCTATCGTATAAATTTCATCTACTCCTGCAAGGCTTGCAGCAACTAAAATATGTGGATCAATCCCCCCTTGCCTTGGTGGTGTTACCATTACAATCTTTTTCACACCAGCGAGTTTTGCTGGCAATACATTCATTAATACTGACGAAGGATACGAAGCAGTTCCGCCCGGCACATATACCCCTATATTTTCTAACGGCCGAATGATTTGCCCTCTAATAATGCCTTCACTCGTGCAATCGAACATGGATTGTCTTTTTTGCTTTTCGTGATAAGAAATAATGTTTTTCTTCGCCTCTTGTAACGCTTCTAAAAATGAATTCTCTACAAACATACCCGCTCGTTTTATTTCTTCCTCACTTACACGAAACTCTTTAATCTCCACACCATCAAACTTTTTTGTATAAAAAGATAGAGCCTCATCCGTACTCTTCCTTACCTTTCGAACGATTTCGCTTACACTTCTTTGAACAGTTTCTTCTATTATATTAGCGTTTTCTCGTAGCAATTTTATTTTCGATAACGCCTTTTGAAAATCTTCACAAACTATCTCCATTACAAGTCCCCCTATTTTCCTGACAAAATTTCTTGCTCCATCATATTTACAATACTGAATATTTCGTCTTTTTTAGTTTTTAATGCAGCCTTATTTACAATCATCCGAGCAGATATAGAATACATTTCCTCAAATACAATGAGCCCATTTTCTTGTAATGTTTTTCCTGTTTCCACAATATCAACAATTGCATCTGCCAATCCAAGAATAGGAGCGATTTCTACAGAACCTTCTATTTTAATAATTTCTACATCCTCCCCTTTATCATGAAAATAGTTAGAAGTAATATGTGGATATTTCGTCGCAATGCGTTTCTTTCGGTAGCTCTTCGGATTATACGTAGGAATAGAAGCAACACAAAACTTACACACGCCCACTCCTAAATCTAACATTTCATAAATATCTTTCTCGTTTTCCATTAAAATATCTTTTCCAACGACCCCAATATCAGCTACTCCATGGTCTACATAAGTAGCAACATCTACTGCTTTCACTAAAATAAATGAGATATCTGTATTTTTACTTTGAAAAACAAGCTTTCGTCCTTTATTTTTGAGCTCCGAACAATCAATTCCAATCTGCTCAAAGAGCGGAATCACATGTTTTTCTAATCTTCCCTTCGTTAACGCAATTTGAATGTTACGCATGAAGTTTCTCCTTCTTTCTGGACTACCCATTTCTCTTTCCATACATATTCCACTAATGATTCGTTCTTCGCCTCAACGACCGTTACTATTTGATTTTTTCTTGCAAATTGAAAGGTGTCATTTACATTAGAGAATAAGGATAGCTCTACTTTTTTCCCGTCCTTTTGAAGTAAATTTCGTAATCTTTCCGCTTCTGCTAATCTATTTAACTCATAATGAATAATAATATCTATTCCCTTTTGTTCATATGGTTCTTGTTGCTCTTGCAGCGCCTTCACAATTTGATTGACTTGCACCGCGAGTCCAACAGCCGGCAGCATCTCTCCAAAATTTCCAATTAACTCATCATATCTTCCGCCACTAACAATTTCTTCTCCTATTTCATATATATACCCTTTGAAAATAACTCCCGTATAGTAATCTAAATGTTGGATCATACCTAAATCAATTGATATGTAAGATCCATAGCCTAGTCTTTCAATTGCTTCATATATTTCTTTCACTCTTGCAATCGCCATTTTCATTTCATTACTTGAGGCGAGTTTTTCTGCTTCCTCAATCACTTCTAAGTTCCCAAATAGTCTTGGTAACTTCTCAAGTAATCTTACTGTTTCATCACATCGATCTAATTTCTTTTCTCTAATAAAATTTGATAGAGCCGCATAATTTTTACTTTCAATGTATGTCCTAAGTACTCTCTCTTCTTCCTCATGAATGGAGAGTTTTTTTACAATACATTTATATAATTGCACTTGCCCAATCTCTATTGTAAAAGATTGTACCTTCACCTTTTGAAGTGATTGAATGACGCTTATGACGCATTCAATTTCAGCTCTTACATTATCAATACCTATAATTTCAATACCACTTTGTACAATTTCATTATATTTTCCAGTAAGGGACTCATTCGCCCGAAATACATTCCCGCCATACGTCAGTTTAAGCGGCGTATCCCACCTCTGCGTTCCCATCACTCTCGCTAAAGGAATTGTCATATCTGGACGTAACACGATAATCCGTCCCTTTTCATCAAAAAATTTATACATCTTTTCTTCATCTATCGGTCTATTTTGAAAGGCAAAAACATCATAAAATTCAATTGTAGGTGTCCTTATTTCCTCATAACCTCGCCCTAAAAAAGTACGTCTTAATTTTTGCTCCACCTCTTCAATTAACGTACATTCTTCGAATAAATAGTCTCTCGTTCCATTTGGGTTTGCCCGTTTCCATTTTGTCATCTAAATTCTCACACCTTTCCCTTTCTAATGTATGCTCATTTCATTCACCTAAACCGAAAATAAAAAGAGCCTTGTAGACAAAATACCTACAAGGCTCTTTAGTAGAGTGTAGGTACAACGGGAATAACCCTTGTACCTACACGTTTTCACGCTAGGTTCAAGGGCTTTATGTATGATGATGTAGTTGTGTAAGCACTTTAATAGATTGCATGATATTCATAATACTTACTCCCTTTCTCCTCTGATTTTTACATAGTATATAATACTTAATTCTGAATGTAAATACTTTTTGAACATTCCGTTATTTCTTAATGTAAAGCTACTCTCCTTTCATACTCTACAATTTCTTGTTCATATTGCATCGTAATACTAATTTCGTCTAGACCATTTAATAATTTCTCTTTCCACATTTTCTCGATTGTAAAATGAAACCTGTGCGTACTTGTTTTAATTACCTCATTCTCTAAATCTACTTCTATTTGTTCTCTCGCATCCGTTATGGCAAGTTGTTCTCGTATTTCTTTATCCATTACAATTGGTAACATACCATTTTTCATACAATTCATATAAAAAATATCTGCAAACCCGCCGGCGATAATAACGCGAAAACCATAATCAGCAAGCGCCCACGGAGCATGTTCTCTTGAAGAACCACAACCAAAATTATCACCTGTAATTAATATACTTGCTCCTTTTCTATTTTGTGCATTAAGCGGAAAATTAGGGTTTTCATGGCGGTTATTATCATAACGCCATTCATCGAATAAATATTTTCCAAATCCCGTCCTTTCAATTCTCTTTAAGTATTGCTTCGGAATAATTTGATCTGTATCAATGTTATTATTCATCAGTACTGCAGCAGTACCTTTATGAATACGAAATGGCTCCATCATAACTCTCCTTTCTAGTATCAACAAAATGACCGTATAACGCAGCTGCTGCCGCCATTGCTGGGCTAACTAAATGTGTTCGTGCCCCTTTTCCTTGTCTTCCTTCAAAATTACGATTTGAAGTCGAAGCACAATGTTCTCCTTCAGGTACTTGATCTGGATTCATTCCAAG
Source organism: Bacillus sp. K2I17 (assembly GCF_002209985.1). Taxonomy (NCBI): domain Bacteria; kingdom Bacillati; phylum Bacillota; class Bacilli; order Caryophanales; family Bacillaceae; genus Bacillus; species Bacillus sp. K2I17. The sequence continues at coordinate 12,632 of NZ_NJGF01000007.1, read as the reverse complement.
ACACATTGAACATCCAGGTTCTCTCCATTCAAATCCAGCTTCTTCAAATATGTGATGTAGCCCTTTTTGCATCGCAGCTTCTCTTACTCTTTTCGATCCAGGCACAACGAGCGCTCGCACACCTTCTTTTACCTTTCTCCCTTTCACAACAGATGCAGCAATTTCTAAATCAGAAAGCCTGGAATTTGTACAAGATCCAATGAAAACATGCTGAACAGGAATGTCATACGTGCTTTGTCCAGGGCTTAATCCCATATAAGAAAATGCTCTTTCGTCATTTGCATCCTGCTTTTCTGGCAATTTTTCATCAATACGAACACCCATACTCGGGTTTGTTCCCCATGTAACGTACGGTGCTAAATCCGTCACATCTATCGAAATATGCAAATCATAAATTGCATCTGAATCTGTATAAAGTTCAGACCATTTCTTCTCGAATGTTTCAAAGTCTTTCGGTGCATATTTACGTCCTTTTACATAAGCAAATGTTTTTTCATCTGGTGCTATAATACCAGCCTTTGCTCCTCCTTCAATTGCCATATTACAAAGCGTCATTCTCTCTTCCATCTCCATAGCCTCAATCGTATCTCCGTAAAATTCCATTACATATCCAGTTCCAACTGCTACACCGTACTTTGAAAGGAAATGCAAAATAATATCTTTTGCGTAAACACCTTTCTGTAATTTTCCTTTTAACTCAATACCCATCGCTTTCGGCTTTCGTTGCCATAACGTTTGCGTTGCCAATACATGCTCCACTTCACTCGTACCAATGCCAAATGCTAGTGCGCCAAACGCACCATGCGTTGCTGTATGACTATCACCACAAACAATTGTTTTTCCTGGTTGTGTAAGTCCAAGTTCTGGTCCGATAACATGAACAATCCCTTGCTCTTCATCCCCGATATCCGCTAACGGCACCTGAAATTGTTTACAATTTTCCCGGAGTGTATCTAGTTGCTGCTTCGCAATGCGATCGGTAATATTCCAAACATCTTTCGTTGGAATATTATGATCCATCGTTGCGAATGTTAAATCCGATCTGCGAACCGTTCGATTTGTAAGCCGCAAGCCTTCAAAGGCTTGCGGTGACGTTACTTCATGAACAAGATGAAGATCGATATATAATAAATCTAATCCATTTTCGTTTGTCGTAACTACGTGTCTTTCCCAAAGTTTATCTAGCAGCCTTTTTCCCATTATCTCCCTCTCCCTACTAACGCTTGCTCTTCCATCTCTTGTATAACTGCCTTCGTAAATGAAGTTGTCGTCTCATCTCCTCCGATATCTGCTGTACATTTTCCTAATTTAAGAACTGCAGATATCGCAGATTCAATTGCATTCCCTTCTCTCGTTAATTCAAATGATTGCCCAAGCATCATTGCAACAGAGCGCATCATTGCAATTGGATTTGCCTTATTTTTCCCGGCAATATCCGGTGCTGATCCGTGAATAGGCTCGTATAATGAAGGTCCCTTTTCCGCATGACTTGCTGATGGAAGCATTCCTAATGATCCCGCTAATACTGAAGCCTCGTCACTCAAAATATCCCCAAATAAATTTTCCGTTACAATTACATCAAACCGTCCTGGATTCCGAATTAACTCCATCGCAGCTGCATCTACTAAAATATGTTCTAGTTCAACGTCTGGATAACGAAGTGCTACTTCTTCCGTAATAGTTCTCCATAGTTTACTAGATTCTAAAACATTCGCCTTATCAATAGATGTTACTTTTTTCTTCCGCTTACTCGCTAATTGAAAGGCATAAGAAACGATCCGTTCAATTTCATGACGATGATACGTAAGTGTATCTGTTGCTACTTCGTCCGTTCGTTCTTTCGGATAAGAAAAATAAATTCCGCCTGTTAATTCACGAACAACAACGAAATCAATTTCATCAGCGTTTTTTAATGGCGATAAATGTGCCGTTGCGCTTTCTACCGTTACAGGGCGAACGTTCGCAAATACTCCAAGTCCTTTTCTTAGAGCTAATAATCCTTTCTCCGGTCTTTCTTTCGCGCTATCCCACCTTGGTCCACCAACCGCTCCAAGTAAAACCGCATCACTTGCTAAACAAGCGGCAAGCGTTCGTTGTGGTAATGGTTGCCCATTTAAATCGATAGCACTCCCGCCAAAGTACTCATCTTGTAAGTGAAAATGATGTCCATATAACCTTTCTACCATATGCAATACTTCTTTCGCACTTTCCATAATTTCTGGGCCAACACCATCACCAGCTAAACAAACGATACGTTTTTCCAATTTCAACACTCCTTTTAACTGAATTTTCAGAACTTTAATTTGATAGGTAAGGAAACTTCTCCCTCACCCATCAAACACTTATTTCACAAGCGCTATAAGAGATTTTAATTTCCCTGCTGCATGGACATATGCTCTTGCCGACGCTTCCAATACATCTTGCGCAACACCAAAACCTGATACTTGATGCGTTCCTTCTTTTAATTCAACATGAACATGAGCCAGTGCGTCTTGACCTTGTGTAATAGATTGTATGCGATAATCCGCCAATTCACATTCTAATCCTAAAATTCTTTGGATTGCATTATAGATCGCCTCAATACTACCAGAACCAGTGGCTGCATCTTCGTATGCATTTCCTTCTTCGTCTTTTAGTACAACTGTCGCGCATTGTGTACTATTTGATACGAAATGAACTTGTAGTTGCGTAATGTTATATTGCTGAGCTGCAAATGCTGCTTCACCAAGCATAAGTGCACGTAAATCTTCCTCAGTAATTTCCTTCTTACGATCAGCTAATTTTTTGAACGCTTCAAACACCGCATCTCGTTCTTCCTTTGTAAATTCATAGCCAAGCTCTTTCATTTTTTCTGTAAACGCGTGACGTCCAGAATGTTTTCCAAGTACGAATAGATTTTGAGATTCGCCTATTAGCGCTGGTTCAATAATTTCATATGTTGTCACTTCTTTTAAAACACCATCTTGATGAATTCCGGATTCATGAGCAAATGCATTCGCTCCAACGATCGCTTTATTTTTCGGTACAACCATACCTGTTAATCTGCTTACTAATGTACTCGTCGCTTTAATTTCTTTTAGCGTCATAGAAGACTCCGCCTTATAGAAATCTTTTCTAATATGAAGAGCAACTGCGACCTCTTCTAGCGCCGCATTACCTGCTCTTTCTCCAATTCCATTAATTGTTCCTTCTACTTGCAACGCTCCGCCTTCAACCGCAGCTAATGAATTTGCTACTGCCATCCCAAGATCATCGTGACAATGACAAGAGAAAATTGCTTTTTCATATGAAGGAACGGATTCTTGTAAGTATTTAAAAAGAGAATAATATTCTTTTGGATTCGTATATCCAACTGTATCTGGAATATTAATTACATTCGCTCCTGCACGAATCGCAACTTCAACTGCTTCAGCTAAAAAATCTCTTGCTGTTCTTGTCGCATCTTCTGCAGAAAATTGTACTGTCGGAAATAATGATTTCCCGAGTGTAACCGAGCGGTGAATACTATCTAATACATCTTCTTTTGACATACAAAGTTTATATTTCATATGAATATCACTTGTAGCTAAAAATACGTGTAAACGAGGAGATACAGCACCTTTCACCGCTTCATATGCTCTTCGAATATCACTTTCTTTCGCTCTAGCTAAACTCATAACTGTAGCATTTTGAATGGTATTTGCGATGCGTTTTACCGATTGAAAATCCCCTTCGGAAGCTGCTGCAAAACCAGCTTCCATGACATTAATACCTAGTCTCTCTAATTGCCTTGCAATTTGCAATTTCTCTTGTTCATTTAAATTTACTCCTGGTGATTGTTCGCCATCACGTAGCGTCGTATCCATGAACAAAATCTGCTTCATATTATTTGACCCCTGCCTTTACTCGCGGCTGTACAAACGGCATCATTTCACGTAATTTACGTCCAACTACTTCAATTTCGTGTTCATTCTCTTTCTCATTTGTCGCATGGAAATTTGGTTTTCCTGCTTTATGCTCTGCAATCCAGCCTCTTGCAAATGTACCATCTTGAATTTCTGCTAGCACTGCACCCATCGCTTTCTTCGTATCTTCCGTTACAACGCGTGGTCCTGATACGAAGTCGCCCCACTGCGCTGTATCTGAAACTGAATATCTCATATTTTCAAGTCCGCCTTCATACATCAGGTCAACGATTAGTTTTAGTTCATGTAAACATTCAAAATATGCAAGTTCCGGTTGATAACCAGCATCAACTAACGTTTCAAATCCAGCTTTTACTAGCGCAGTTACTCCACCGCAAAGCACAGCTTGCTCTCCAAATAAATCTGTTTCTGTTTCTTCTTTAAATGTCGTTTCTAATACACCAGCTCTCGTCGCTCCAATCCCATCAGCATAAGAAAGTGCCTTTTCAGTCGCAACTCCTGTTGCATCTTGGTATACTGCAAATAATGCAGGAACAGCTGCGCCTTCAGCAAATGTACGGCGCACAAGATGCCCTGGCCCTTTTGGCGCTACTAGAAATACATCTACATTAGCTGGTGGTTTCACTTGATCAAAGTGAACATTAAATCCGTGTGCAAAAACGAGAGAATTTCCTGCCTTTAAATTTGGCGCAATTTCCGCTTCATATACTTCTGGCTGGAGTTCATCTGGTAGTAGAATCATTACTACATCAGCTTTTTCCGCTGCTTCTGCTACTGTATATACAGAAAATCCATCTTCTTTCGCTTTATCCCAAGACTTCCCTTTTCTTAAACCTATTACTACATCAAATCCGTTATCACGTAAGTTTTGCGCATGCGCATGACCTTGCGAACCATATCCAATGATTGCTACTTTCTTTTCTTTTAATACATTTACCGTTACATCTTTCTCATAATAAACTTTTGTCATTTTCATTTCCCCCTATATTTAAATGATTATTGAATTAACATAACTTGCTTATCTTGTTTTTTCATACTACGCGTAAATGCTGTTACACCTGTTCTAGCAATTTCTTTCAAACCATACGGACGAAGTAATTCAATTAATGCTTCTACTTTCTCCTGCGTACCAGTTACTTGCACAACTATGGAATCCTTCCCAACATCTATTACAGCGGCTCGAAACGGTTCAATTAAACTATATAATTCTGCTCTTGCTACTGATGTTGCTACTTTAATAAGTGCAAGTTCTCTTGCGATCATCGCTTCTTCTGTAATATCTGATACTTTCAGAACATCAATTTGCTTATGAAGTTGTTTAATTAACTGCTCCACTTGCAGTTCATTTTCAACGTGTACAACAATCGTCATCCGCGATATGTCCGATGATTCCGTATGACCTACTGAAATACTTTCAATATTAAAATGTCTTCGTGTCATAACACCCGTAATTCGGTTTAATACACCACTTTGATTTCGAACTGTCGCTGTAACAATTCTCTTCACCTTTTTTCCACTCCCTCCATTTGGTGAACACCTTTCCCTGGCGCAACCATCGGCATTACCTTTTCTGATTGAAGTACACGGCAATCAATTACGACCGGTTCTTTTAATTCAATCGCCTGCTTTATTTGCTTCTTTGCAAGAAGTGGATCATCTATACGAACTCCTTTTATGCCATACGCATTCGCAAGAGCGACGAAATCTGGTTGACACGACAGTAAAGAGTGCGAGTATCTTTGATTATAAAATTCATCTTGCCATTGTCTTACCATTCCTAAAGCTTCATTATTTAAAATAAATACTTTAACAGGCAATGAGTGTTCTTTTAACACACTTAATTCTTGCAAGGTCATTTGAAATCCAGCGTCACCTACAATTGCAATAACTAGTTCCTCAGGCTTTGCAATTTGCGCACCAATTGCTGCTGGAAACCCAAATCCCATCGTTCCTAATCCTCCTGAAGTTACCCATTTATCTGGATTTTTGAGCGGATAATATTGTGCCGCCCACATTTGATGTTGCCCAACATCTGTTGTTACAATCGCTTCTCCTTTCGTAATTTCATATAACATATCAATTGCGTATTGAGGCTTAATACTTTCAGAATTTCGTTTATAAGAGAATGGATACTTTTCTTTTCTACTCTTTAGTAAAGAGATCCATTCATGATGATTTTCTTTCTTTCCTTCTGGTTGAAGTAATACTTCCAAAGCTCGCTTAGCACTTGCAACAATAGGAATTTCAGTCGGCACATTTTTTCCGATTTCGGCTGGATCAATATCGATATGCGCAACAGTCGCCTTTTTAGCAAAATAAGCTAAATTCCCAGTAAGACGATCGTCGAATCTTGCACCTATATTAATAAGTAAGTCGCATTCATATAACGCCATATTGGCTGTGTAAGAACCGTGCATTCCTCCCATCCCTAGAAAAAGTTCATCATCTGGCGGAAACCCACCAAGACCAAGTAATGTATGCACAACAGGAATTTCATATTTACGAGCAAAACTTGTTAACTCTTTCGAAGCCTTCGCATGCAATACACCTGCTCCAGCTAAAATTAACGGCTTGTTTGCAGCGCTAATTGCTTGTAATAATTTGTTTATTTGGAGTAAATTTGGTTCATAATTAGGGTTGTATCCTGGTAAATCCATTTGTACGTCATTACAGCGTTCTCCTTGCTCTACTACCATATCTTTCGGAAGGTCAATAACGACTGGGCCTGGTCTTCCTGTTCTAGCAATATGAAATGCTTCTTTAATAATTCGAGGTAAATCTGAAGCCTTTCGCACTTGATAGTTATGTTTTGTCACCGGCATCGTAAGCCCCATAATATCCGCTTCTTGGAAAGCATCACTTCCAATTAACGTCGTTGCTACTTGCCCTGTAAATACAACAAGTGGTAATGAATCAATCATCGCATCTGCTAGACCGGTAATAACATTTGTAGCACCTGGCCCACTCGTTGCAATGACAACCCCTGGATTGCCAGTAATTCTGGCATACCCTTCCGCGGCGTGAATAGCTCCTTGCTCATGCCTTGTTAAAATATGCGGAATTTCACAGTCATAGAGTGCATCATAAAGAGGTAAAACAGCACCACCAGGATAACCGAAAATCACTTCTACTCCTTCCTTTTCTAACGCTTCTAACAATAGCTGTGCACCAGTTGCCAGTTTCTCTTGCGTTTTTGAAGACATTGTTCTTATAAGCCCCCTTTTTGAAAATTTTTATCAATAAAAAAAATCCTACGTCCACACTCCAGCTATGTGCTGAAGGGACGAAAGATTTCGCGGTACCACCCTTCTTCGCAAGAATACTCTTGCCTCAGTGACCCATAAATGAGTCTAGCTAATAACGGAGCTACCGTCTAAGCCTAGACAAATGCTTCAGCTTAGCACTCAAGGGCGATGTTCGTCGACGTGAACCATCGGTTTTCAGCAACCACCGACTCTCTGTGAGGCTTCACAATCAACTACTCCTCCCTCTCAACGCTTTCTTATTGTTATAAAGAGTTGTTATCCAACTTTATTTTCTTCGTAAATCTTCTCTCCATCTTCTACAACTAACTTTCGGAATTCTTCTAATAAACGATTCGTATGTAGACCTGTTTGCCCTAAACCAATCGTTCTACCATCTACTGTCGTAACAGCAATTACTTCAGCAGCCGTTCCTGTTAAAAATACTTCATCAGCTACATATACATCATGCCTTGTAAATAACTCTTCTCTAACGTCATATCCAAGTTTTTCACCGATTTCTAATATAGCGTTTCGTGTAATGCCTTCTAACGCTCCAGCAGAACTTGGTGGTGTAATTAATTTATTTCCTTTTACAATAAACACGTTATCTCCTGAGCCTTCAGCTACGTATCCTTGATCATTTAACATAAGTGCTTCTTGTACTCCAGCTAATTTCGCTTCAATACGAACTAAAATATTGTTTAAGTAATTTAAAGATTTTACTTGAGGCGACAAAACATCTGGACGGTTTCGGCGCGTTGCAACTGTTACAACTGGAATCCCCTTTTCATAATATTCTTGCGGGAATAAAGATAGTTGTTCTGCAATTACTACTACATTCGGTTTCTTACAAGAATCAGGATCTAATCCAAGATTTCCTGCTCCTCTCGATACAACAAGGCGAATGTATCCATTAGATAATTTATTTTGTCGAATCGTCTCAACAACAATATTCGTTACTTCATCTAAAGAATATGGAATTTCTAACATGATGGATTTTGCTGATTCATATAACCGGACAAGATGCTCTCTCAAACGGAAAACATTACCGCTATATACTCTAATTCCTTCAAATACTCCATCGCCATATAAATAACCATGATCATATACTGAAACTTTTGCCTCGTCTTTTGGAACAAATTCTCCATTTAAGAAAATCCATTGCTCGTTCACTGGAAAGCGCCTCCTATGTTCTATGAATTTTTTATTGTTTCCTAGTTTACTCTCCTTTCTAAATAAATCAAGTGAATTTTTAGAAAATTTATAATTTTTAATCGTACGTACATCTTTGATTATATTGATTTAACAGCATTGTTAACGTTTACAAAAAGTCAAAAATTTTTTTCGTCAATTTCCACTAAAAAAAATATTTGTTTAAAAGAAGGATTTTCATCAATTGATACGAATCTATTGTATTCAATAAACGGACGTCCGTTTTTATAAATTCGGTAATATATAACGACTTTTGCTGAAAAAGGGGGAAAATAATAAAAATAACGCTGTCTAAAAATAACATTCATATTTTTCGTTTCGTAATCATAATCCTATTTTTAAAAAACAATTTGTCAAAATGAAGGAGGAAATCAATATGGCGTGTGTACAAATTAAAGGAACGAGACAAGAGGTAGTAGAAATGCTTCAACTATTTGATCTAATGGATACGAAAGGTTTTTGTAAATTCGATAATTATGTAGAGGTAGAACCAAATAATAAAGAACATAATAATTTTATTGCTTCAATTGACATTCATTCAAATACTTCTTCTGCCCAAGATACTTTAAACGATCAATTCGTAAGTCAAATGCTTACTGGTGTATATAACGACTAAACAAAGATTTACTTCCTACCGTCTTTTCATAAATATATGCAGTGGACTTGAGCATACTAGCAACTAGATGGTAGGAGGTGAGAATTATGGCTAGAATTGGCGTTGAAAACTCATTAACAGATGTTCAACAAGCTCTTCAGCAACAGGGACATGAAGTTGTTACCCTTGGCTCCGAACAGGATGCACAAGGGTGCGATTGTTGTGTTGTAACTGGGCAAGATTCTAATATGATGGGTATTGCAGATGCATCAATTAAGGGATCGGTAATTGCAGCTCATGGTTTAACAACAGATGAAATTTGTCAGCAAGTAGAGAGCCGCACTTAAATGTATTATACAAAAAGAAAGAGGACTCCTTTTCAAAAGGAGTCCTCTTTTTTATATTCACCTAACGGGAAAGTAACATATACTGGATGAAAGCCCTACCTCTCTCTCATCATTACGGTTCCACTGACCGCTCCTTGATTCACTAGTATACATATAAAGCCTACAATAATAATTTATAGGGTTTGTTCACAAAAGTTGTTGGTAAGACTACCCGATCTTTCGCAAACTTTTCGTATTATATTTATAAGATTTATTTACTTTACACTAGCTGTAACCGAGACACGAATTAAAATTTTAACACTAATACAATAACTTGTCAACATTTTTTGTAAATTAAAAACAGACAGTAACGGTTTGTCTGTTTTAGAATGGAGCTTTTTCTTTTATTACATATACAACAAAACCGCTTACTAACATACATAAGCCAACTACTAAGTTTTTGATATTAATCATAAATTCCTCTCCCTTATTCCACACATCATATATATTTACAGTTCAATTATTCCGATCATCTTAAAGCGCACTTTTTCTAATATATCATAATTCCTAAAAAATGCAAGTTCACTTTTGGCGACCATTTACAAATTTATCTACAGTGCTTGGTACCGTATTTAAAGCCTTTTCAATTAAATGTGTACTACTATTGAGGTGTAATACTTGCACACCGTTAGAACCGACTACTAAAAAAGCAACTGGGCTAATAGAAACCCCAGCCCCGCTTCCGCCTCCAAATGGATGGCTTTGCTTCTTCTCTTTATGCTGCCCTTGTCCGTTATTATGCTTTTCGGAAATAAAATCACCTTTAAAGTCACTTCCGCCGGCACCAAAACCAAAAGCCACTTGAGATACTGTTAATACTACATTTCCATCAGCTGTTGAAACTGGACTTCCGACAATCGTATTTACATCTACCATCTCTTTTAAATTTGTCATTGCTGTTTTCATTAAATCTTCAATTGGATGTTCCATTATGTATTGCACCCTTTCCTCATTATTCTTTTTTATACTTTCCAAAATAGAGGAAGTCATACTAACTTTTCCTATTTCAAAAAAACAATTTTACTCTTCTAAGTGGAATTACGCCTTGTACTCGTTCGGATAAAGTGAAACTTTAATCAGCAGGGCTTTGTTCATCCCCCATTGATTATTAGCCATCAGCAATCAGATGTTTACGGGCTACAATAGCGGGATAAAAAAGAAAAAGAGATGCATACTACTATTGAACCTTGTTATGAAAGGAGCCATGACTTTGACTGAGAAATTTGATGAGTATAAAAAAAGAGATAGAATAGATAGTGATTATAGTGACTATAAAGAAGAATATGCAGCTGAGGTTGCACCACAGCGCATTGATTATGATTACGATGAGAAAGATAATAAAGATGATGTAAGATCGTCCGCCGCTGGATCAACTGCTGGCTTTATCGCTCTTGCCTTATCTATCTTATCACTCTTTACCTTCCCAACATTATTTGGTCTTGTTTCTGTATTACTAGGAATTTACGCTTATAATCGCGGAGCTACTGTAACTGGTGGTATCGCTGCGATTGTCGGCGGAATTGCAGCACTCATTGCAATTTTATTCCGAGTAGCACTTGTCGGATTATTGTTCTCCCTTTTTTAAAAAGAAAAAGGTATCTCGCTTATGCGGGATACCTTATCCTGTAAATACATCTTCCGATGGATATTTAATTTTTTGTTTTGCTGGTCGCGCTAAAGAAAAAACAAGTGTTAACGGTCCAATTAATCCACAAAACATAACAAACATAATAATACATTTTCCAAACGCTGATAACTTTGCAGTAATCCCCATCGTTAACCCTACTGTTCCAAACGCTGAAATTGTTTCAAATAGTAACTGAATAAAACTAAAGTTTTCTGTAAGCATTAATACAAATACTGCTGCAAAAATGAGTATTTGACTGGCAACAGCAATGGCTAACGCTCTCGTTACTGTTGACATTTTTATCGTGCGCTGAAATAAAACGATTTCCTCTTTTTTTCTAAAGAAAGAAAGGACGGATGTAACTAAAATAACAAACGTTGTTAATTTAATCCCTCCACCTGTCGATACACTTCCTGCACCAATAAACATTAAAACCATCGTAAATAATATAGATGATTCTTCCATCCCCCCGTAGTCAACTGTATTAAATCCAGCAGTACGAGGAGTAATACCTTGGAAGAAAGAAGCCCATAACTTTTCATTTAAAGGTAAATCTCCTAACGTCTTCACATTATTATATTCCAATACAAAAATCACAATCATTGCTATAACATTTAACGCTACCGTTCCAACAATCATGATTTTAGAATGAAGGGATAATTTTCGAAAGCTACGACTATACCATATATCAATTAATACGGTAAAACCGAGACCACCAATTACGATTAATGAGCAAATCCCTATATTAACAATAGGATCTCCTACATACCTCGTTAAATTATCCGGCCATAGAGCAAATCCAGCATTATTATAAGATGCAATAACATGAAAAATACTATAGTATACACCTTTTCCAAAGCCAAACTCTGGAACAAAGCGAAACGATAAAAAGATGACTCCAATAAGCTCAATACAAATTGAAAATATAAAGACACGTTTTACTAATTTTACAAGACCACCTATATTTGTTTGATTAAATGCCTCTCCGATTAATAATCGATGGCGTAACCCGATTTTTTTACCTAATACCCAAACAATTAAAATGGCAATTGTCATAAGACCTAAACCACCTGTTTGAATTAAAAACATAATAACAATCTCGCCAAACATCGTAAACGTACTTGCAGTATCTACTACTCCTAATCCGGTTACAGTTGCTGCTGACGTTGCCGTAAAGAAAGCATCTACCCAACTAATATGTACTTTCGTTGCGAATGGTAACTTTAATAACAAACCGCCAACCACAATTAAGCAGAAAAAACCTAGTGCTAATATTTGTGGTGGATTTAATCGTATAAAACGATTATACAGCCCTTGTCTTTTTGTTACTTCCATGTTCACTAACTCCCTTTTCCCCTCATAACTAAAGGCTTATAAGAAACCTTACATAGCGGGATAAACCTTATATTCTTATAATATAGTTGAGCATAATCCTTTTTTTTAAAGATTTCAACTTTTATTTATACTCGAACTCCACTTCATTTTATGACAAGAAACTTTCTATTATATTTATTCGTACTCTACAACTCTCGCAACAATCATTTTATATGTATCATTTCTCAAATTCTCATACCTTTCACTCTATGTTCACATCAAGGTCACATCCAACTTTTATAGTATATGTATCGAAGTTGTTCCTCCCTAATTTATAAGACATTCCCC